>JANYFP010000209.1 GCA_025362555.1 Verrucomicrobiota bacterium | reverse complement strand
AACTTGGCTGGCACGTCACCGTCTCTGACGCGCGCGCGGCTTATGCCACCGTTTCAAATTTTCCGGAAGCGGATACCGTGATCGCTGCGCCGGCGACAGAAGCGAGCCGGCAACTAGCGCAGAATAATTCCATTTTTGCCGTCGTGATGACGCACCGCTACGCGGAGGATTTGCAACTGCTGCGCGAGTTGTTGCCGCATCCCCTCGCCTACCTTGGTCTGCTCGGTCCGCGTAAACGCACCGATCGGTTACTGGCGCAATTACACGCGGAAGGATTCACGCCGGATGAAGCAATTCTCGCACGCCTACACGCCCCCATCGGCCTCGATTTAGGCGGCAGCACGCCGGAAACAGTCGCACTGGCGATACTGGCCGAGCTACAATGCGTGCGCACTGGACGGCTCCCGATCCATCTCCGTGACCGCGCGGCTCCGATCCATGGATGAAAAAAATTCCTGCGCGTTGATTCTTCTCGCCGCGGGCGCGTCGACCCGGATGGGTCAGCCGAAACAATTGCTGCTTGTCGGCGGACAACCGCTCCTGCGGCAAGTGGCAATCACCTGTTTCGCGGCGCCCGTCGCGCCCGTGGTCGTCGTGCTGGGCGCGAACGCGGCGCAAATCGCCCCGTGTCTCGACGGACTCGCTTTGCAAATTTTGCTCAACCCTGATTGGGCGGAAGGCATGGGCTCATCCCTGCGTTTTGCCATGGAACACCTGCGCGACAAATTCCCCGAACTGAAAAACATAATTATCGCGCTCGCGGACCAGCCGGATCTCCCCGGCCGGCAAATCGAAAAATTAATCGAAACACAGCGAGCGACCGGACGAACGATTGTCGCGTCGGAGTGTGACGGCGTTCGCGGTCCGCCGGTGCTGTTCACTGCGAAATATTTTCCTGATCTGCTCGCGTTACGTGGCGACGCCGGAGCGCGTGGACTCTTAAAAGTTTACGCCGACGAAGTGGAGGTGGTACCGCTCGCCACTGGACATGATCTCGATACGCCGGAGGATTATCGCGCGTATTCCGCCCGACCTAAACACAGCGACCCAAGTTAGCGCGTAGCGGCAGGCCTTTTTGCCGCGCGACGGCCCGGATAAATACTGGGTTTGTTTCAAGAAACAACGGTGCGTGCCTGCCGTTCTGCCACCCCTAACTCGGCAGGCAGGAACGCCTGCCGCTACTTTGACGAAGCGAAACTCAGCGTCGGGTATAAAAGTTCGCAGGCACAAGTGAACGGCGACGACTGATATTCATTTTCCCGCGACAGATTCTTCGGCAGATCAGGCGGAAAGCCCGACCTGCATCGAGGTCGCAAGCTGCCGCAGTACTGAAAAACAACTCAGGGTTTGACGACACTGAGCAGGCCACGATTGCGCAGCCATTCTTCGGCGCGTTTCGGCCATTCCGACGCGGTACCGAGTCCGTCGCGCATGCCCATACCATGACCACCTTGCTCAAATGCGTAGAACTCCGCCGGAACTTTCGCGCGCGTCAGTGCTTGAAAAAAGAGAATGCTGTTATCAATCGGCACGGTTTTGTCTTCTTGCGTGTGGATGAGCAGCGTCGGCGGCGTCGAGGCGGTGACTTGTTTTTCGAGCGACATCAGCTTCAGCAACTCCGGGGTGGGTGTCGCCCCGAGCAAAGCCTTGCGCGAGCCCGCGTGGGCGACGGGATCGTCCATGGATATAACCGGATACATTAACAAAAGAAAATCCGGGCGACCACTCACGGCATCGAGCGCGGCCCCGGTTTTTCCCGCCGGGTGATCAAATAAAGTCCCGGCACTCGCGGCCAGGTGTCCGCCGGCCGAACTGCCCATCACGCCGATGCGATTGGCGTTGATTTTAAATTCCGCAGCGCGCGAACGCACGATCCGCACCGCCCGCAGCACATCCTGGAGCGGTGCCGGATGACCGAATTCGTTCAGCCGATATTTCAGAACAAACGATGTGACGCCGAGCGTGCTGAGCCAGTTCGCGTATTGCACGCCCTCGCGCTCGATGGAAAGATTCACGTAGCCGCCACCAGGACAGATGATCACCACCGTGCCATTGGGCCGGTCCACCGCGGGTGCATAAAGGGTGAGCGTGGGCTCAGAGACATTGGAGCTATGGCCATTGTCATTCTTCTCGACGCCATAACCACTGGCCTTCGCGCCGGGCACACCTTCGGGCCAGAGAGGAATAATCGTGGATTGAGCAATGGTCGTGAGATTCATAGCAGTCAGGGCAAAGAGAAGCAGGAGGGATTTCATGGGGTTTCAGGTTTCGCAATTTCCACGGCGTAAACGTGCACCGTTCCATGCATGTTCGAGCGGAAGATAATCCATTTCATATCGGGCGTAAAGTGCACGTTTGGTTCGAGGGTGTAATTATGCTTCGCCATATTCACCAGTCGTTCGGATTGAAAAAATCCGGGGTGAATCAGATTTTCGGCATCGGGTGCCGCGATTCCCGCGACATCGGGAATTCCCTGCGGGCGAAACAGCCTGATCCATTTTCCATCGGGCGCGTGAGCCACCATCTCCGCATCGCCGCCATCGCCTGCGAACAGCGATCCATCGGGCGAGACGTTGAAATGAACGGACCACTCATTGCGTTGAAGATGATACCAGGTGCGGCGTCCACTGGAAAGTTCGAAGCCGGCGACCCAGAAATCCTCACCGCGCGGGGTCTGCAAATCGTACCAAATGTGCGCGCCGTCCTGACCGAAAAATTCATGGCCGGCGATTTCCATGTTCATGGTGCGCGAGTGAATTTTGGTGAGCGCGGTGCCGTCGGTGTGGATGGTCCAAATCCGATCCACTTTGTGCCAGTTACCCTCGTGACAGAACATGATAAGCGTGGGATCGACCGGAGAAAATTGAATATGCCCGAGCCAGTCCGTCGTATGCAGCACGTCCTTTCGCGCGCCGGTGCGCAGATCAATCGTGAAGAGCGTCATCGGCAGACGTTTCTCCAGGCGTTCGTTGATCATGACCTCCCGCTTTTCCGCGAAGGTCAGTTCACGGCCATCCGGACTTTTCATCGTGGTGCCGGGGGCGGGCCATCCGACCACCACACTGTTTTGCGGACCGCCGTCGGTGATGGCGCCAACGAGGAGCGTTTCATCGGCATTGAGGTCCGACATCGCGCCGCCCGGAGGCAATGCAACGAGACGTTGGATTGCGCCCGTGGCGGAATCGGCCGCGAACACCGTGCCTTCCTGCACATAAAAAATTCGGCCGGTTTTCCGACCCACTTCGAGTCCGCCGCTGCTTTGCGCGCGATACTTCACGCCGGGGACGAGGAGCCGATTCTCCCGCGTGGCGAGATCGATCAGCACCAAGCCACCGGGCGCGAGCACGACCATCTTTTTCCCGTCGGGAGTAAACGCGTCCTGGTGAAAATAAAGACTGAGCGTATCCGGCTCACGGGACAAACGCACGATGCGGTGGCCCGTGTCGGCATCAATCCATTCCCGCGGCGGTTCTTCGGCTGCACGAAGAGCGAGGGAAGTAGCGATGGTAACCGCATAGAGGAGAATAAATTTTCGGGTCATGAGTTTGGATGTGGGCAGGGTGCCGTCACCCTGCGGGATTGACGCGTCGCGGGGTGAGGTACCGTTGTTTGCTTGCTGCAAATCCGGTATTTGTCCGGGCCGGTCGCCCGGCAAACAGACCGCGCCTACAAAAGCAAAGTTCACTCAGAATCAGATCAGTTCGCTAAGTCGCGTTGCCTCGGGGCGCAGCGGCACGAGATCGTTAAGGTTAATGGGGAGATTGCGTTTGATCGACTCGACGGCGGCGAGGCCGACGAGGATTGAAGCCGCGCCTTGTTCATGACCGGCGAAGCGACCCCACTCGTCGGTCTGGGGAGCGTCCGGGGAATAAAACGAACGGTTGAGAATCTCGTCCGCACCACCGTGGGCACCCTGAGCCGGCGGCATCGCCACGGTGTAGCTGGGTTTGAAGTGCGGGAAGACCTTGATCCATTCCCCCTCGGCCTCGGCCCCGGGCTTATCATCGAGTTTGAAATCCTTCGGGCGGACGGCGCGGTTCATGTGGGTGCCGATAAACTCGTGATACTCGATGCGCCCGCGATCGCCATTGAAGCAAACGCGCATGCCTTCACGCGGGCTGTAACAAACCAGCGAGTAAGTCAGCAGTTCGCCGGTGCGGTAGCGCACATTGAGCGACATCTGATCGGGAATATCAATGCCCTCGCGAAAAACATTTTGATCGCGCAGGTAGCCGGAATCTTTTTCGGCGTCGAGGTAGAGGCCGCGAAAGGGCGCGCTTTCCGCGAGATCGAGCCGGAATGGATCATCCTTCGCCGCCGGCTCTCCCGTGTAGCGCGGATAGGCGGCGAGCGCCGCGTCACCGCGCGCCTCGGCATTTTTCTTCCCGTAGAAAACCAAATCCCCATAGGCAAAAACCTGCTGCGGAATCGCGTCGAGCCACCAGTTCACCAAGTCAAAGTGATGCGTGCTTTTATGCACGAGCAGCGTGCCGGAATTTGCGGCCGTGGAATGCCAGCGCCGGAAATAATCGGCGCCGTGATTGGTATCGAGGAGGTACTCGAGGTTAACCGAACGCACGCGGCCGATGACGCCAGTGGCGATCAACTCGCGGACTTTCGTGCGGAACGGAGCCCATCGATAATTGAAAGCCACCCGCAAGCTGCGGCCGGTCACGCGCTGCGCCTCGAGGATCGCGCGGCATTTTTCGGCGTCGATCGTCATGGGTTTTTCCGTGATGACGTCGCAGCCCGCCCGCATCGCGCGCACAATGTAATCGTGGTGCGTATCATCCCGGGAGCAGACAAAAACAATATCCGGTTTCTGCTCGGACAGCATGGCATCGAACTGGGCGGCGGCGTAGGCGGGGACGGTATGATAGCCGAGTTCACCAGCCAACATGCGGTTATAATAGGCCATGCGCGCGGCGCTCACATCACACAGTCCGACCAACTCGTTCGTGGCGCGATAGGTCGTAACCAAGGGCTCGATAAAACTAAGGGCGCGGCCACCGGTGCCGACGAACGCGATGCGTTTCTTATTCATTTTGGTTCAGAAATTAAACTGGTCCTAAAGCGGGAGCCAGCGACATCAAAGGGGAAGCAGGGTAAAAGCTGAAGCTGAAGTTATCAGGGGAAGCAGAGTGACGGAGATGTTGCCCACGCCGTAAGCCTGCCGGATGCGGACAGTCAGAGAGCGACGGCACGCGCACGCGGCGCGGCGCGTTTGCGCAAGGTCGGCCCATCCACCCAGCTGGCCGGCAAAGTCGTCAGGGAATAAGTCAAAGGCACGCCACTCTCGTTGCGATGCAATTGGGCGATGACCATTTCCGCCGCCCGCACCCCAATCAGATTCGGCGCCTGGTCCAAACCGGCGCAGGGCCGGTCGGCATGCACCAAATTCAGTGAAAAGAAACCATGGGTCCGCGGAATCTGGGCGCCGCAGGATTTCATCCAGTCAATCGCCTCGACGAAATGCCCGAGGACCACGTCGGGATTGTGCCGCCGGAACCAGGTGGAGAAAATCGCCGGATCAATCGCGTCCGCCAGCAATGGGGGAACCGGATCAGGATCGGGGTGATGCCGCTGAAATGCGAGAAAAGCACCCTCCCACCGGTGATGCAGCCGCTCATTTTGATGCCGCAGCAAAATAACCCCGGGACGGCGGTAGCCCAGCTCATGCAATCGCTGCAGCGCCATCATCATTGAACGGAAATGATCGGAGCAGATGCAGCGCAGTGCCGGACGCTCGATGTGGTAATCCAAATACACACCCGAGTACCGCGACCAATCGAGTTTCAGAAAATCCGGCTCCTGCCACGTTGGCAACAACATCACCCCGCTGATGCCGCGGGAATGCAGAATTTGATTCAAGCGGCGGACCGTCAGCGTGCTGGCGTCGACGATAAATACCTCGACCTTAAAACCCAATTCGGCGGCCCGCGCCGTTGCCCCGCGGATCAATTCATCGTGGAAGCGGCCCGCGTAAGTCGGCCGGTCCGCCTCTTGCACTCCGACAATCGCCAGCACGCCCCGGAAAAGTTCACCGCGCGAACGGCGCAGCTCGGACATGATTGCTCCCGCGAGCGGGTTGTGGCGATAGCCGGCCGCTTCGGCCGCGGCGCGGATTCGCTCGGCCGTGGCCGGTCGCACTCGCGATGAACCGCGTAAAGCCTCCGAAATGGTGGTGCGAGAAACACCAAGCGAACGGGCGAGCGAACGAAGCGTGGGGGCTGACATAATTCTGACTGTCAGGCTCTAGTCGGGTCGAGCTGCGGGCAACATCATTCATCACCCTTTTATCCGCTCGGTTTGAGCGTGACGCCCACCGCCTCCATTCCTCAAACTCCCCTCACGCTTATGATTCGCAAAGCCTTTGTCATGTCGGTCAACCCCGGTCGCGAACAGGAATACGCCGCGCGGCACCAGCCCATTTGGGATGATCTGGCGGCGGTGCTGCGCGCACACGGCAGTCACAATTACTCAATTTTTTTCGACGCTGCAACCCACCAACTTTTTGGGTACGTCGAAATCGAGGACGAAGCCCGGTGGCAGGCGGTGGCACAGACCGAAGTCTGCCAACGCTGGTGGCGATTCATGGGCGACATCATGCCGAGCAATCCCGATCACAGTCCGGTGGCGCGCAACCTCAGCGAGGTTTTTCATCTGGCGTAATCATCCTCCGATTTAGCCCGGCGAAAGCGAGCGCTCCGCGCGCAACGTGAGCCAAACAGGATGAGCACCCGTGGTCACAACGTATCGGCGCTGCACCACCACTCCCCGTTTCCTGAGCAACTGGAATATAGTGCAGGTTAATTTATTTGAGCGTGCCACCGGACCAAACCTTCGATCATGTTCCCGGCGATCCCCTCATGATATCGGGCCACCCCACCCCGCCTCCACTGCTGACTTTGCGCGGCGCCACCAAAAATTTTGGCGGCGTCCGGGCGTTGCGTGGCGTGGATTTCGAACTGCAAGCGGGCGAAGTGCACGCCCTGCTTGGCGAAAATGGCGCAGGGAAAAGCACGCTCATCAAAATCATCACCGGCGCCCACCAACCCGACACCGGCGAAATCATCGTGGCCGGCCACTCGCACCACGGTTTGACGCCCACCCTCGCCCAGCAACTGGGCATCGCCTGCATTTATCAACAACCCGCATTGTTTCCGGATTTGACGGTCGAGGAAAACATCGGGCTCCGATTGGAAACGGGCGGTCCGGGGCGGCGGATCGACTGGCGCGCACGCCGTATCCGGGCCATTGAACTATTGCGCCGCGTGGGCGCGGTCATCAGGCCCGACGCGGAAGTTAAAACCCTCTCGATGCCAGAGCAACAATTGGTGGAAATCGCGTGTGCCATCGGCGCCGGCGCGCGCATCGTCGTGATGGACGAACCCACCGCTTCACTCACCCACCGCGAACAAGAACAGCTATTTTCCGTCGTGCGGGAGTTACGGGCCAATGGCGTCGGAGTCATCTACATTTCCCACCGCCTTGAGGAAATTTTCGCGCTGGCGAACCGCGTCACGGTGCTGCGCGACGGGGCCAGCGTAGGAACCCACGCCGTCAGCTCGATGAATGAATCATCGCTCATCAAGCTCATGGTAGGCCGCGAAGTCGCGCAGCTTTACCCTCCCGCCGAATCCCTGCCAGGTGCGACCGTCCTCACGCTGCGCAACCTGGGTTGCACTCGCTCCGGCGTGCGCCGGATCAATTTCGAAGTTCATGAAGGCGAAATTTTCGGTTTGGCGGGATTGGTCGGGGCCGGGCGGACGGAATTGGCGCGCGTGCTTTTCGGGCAGACGCCAGCTGACGCCGGCGAGATCGCGCTCAACGGACAACCCATCACGGTCGGCTCGCCGGGCGAAGCCATCACGCTCGGCATCGCGTACGTCCCGGAGGATCGCCGGCGGCACGGCGTAATTTTGGAAATGCCCATCGCCGAAAACATGACCATGGCCATTCATCGCCGGATTTTTCCGGCGGCGTGGCTGCGCTTTGGCCGTGAGCGCACCCTCGCACTCGATTTCATCCGCGACCTCGCGGTGAAGTGCGCCGGACCCGATGCGCTCGGCGGCAGCCTGAGTGGGGGCAACCAACAAAAAGTTTCACTCGCTCGCTGGCTGGCCACGAAACCAAAACTGCTCATCCTCGACGAACCCACCCAAGGTGTGGACGTCGGAGCCAAGAGCGAGATTCACAAAATTATCCGGCGACTGGCGAAGAACGGACTCGCGGTTATTTTGATTTCGAGTGATCTGCCCGAAGTATTGGGCATGAGCGATCGTATCGGAGTGATGCGAGAAGGAACGCTCACGGCCGTGCTGCCCGGCGGCACCTCGGCGGCTGTCGTGATGGCGGCGGCGCTGGGACAAAACGAAGGGAGAGGCGCCGCATGAGCCGCTATTTTCGCGAACTCTCGGTCCTGGGGGCGCTGATCGTAATTCTGCTGGGCCTTGCCGTTTTCGCGCCGGCGTTTTTTCAGCCGCAACCACTGCTGTCATTAGTGACACGCGAAGCCCCCACTCTCGTCGTCGCCTGCGGCATGGCCCTCGTCATCATCACGCGCCAGATCGACATTTCGGTCGGCTCGCAATTCTCCGTGTGCAGTGTCTGCGCTGGTCTGTTGGCGGCCCGGGGCTGGCCGCTGGCCCTGGTACTACCGTCCTCAATTATCACCGGCGCTTTGCTTGGCGCAATCAACGGCGCCCTGGTGGCGGGACTTGGCCTGCCTTCCATCGTCGTGACTCTGGCCACGATGGTCACGTTGCGACAGGGGCTAAATCTTTTGCGGCAAGGCGAATTTGTTAACCTGCCGGACAACGTGCAGTGGTTCGGACAGAGTCAATCGGCTGGCCAGTGGACGCTCGTTATCGTGGCGCTGCTGTTTCTCGGTGCGCTGGGCTGGTCGATGCGTCACCTCGCGGTCGGACGCTGGGTCTATGCCGTCGGCACCGACGCCGAAGCGTCCCGCCTGGCCGGACTTCGGCCGCAACTGATCACCTATGGCGTCTTTGTTTTCCTGGGTGCGCTGACGGGGCTCGCCGCGATCATGAATTTGGTTCAGTCGCCGCAAATCCAGCCCGCCGTGGGCGCAGGACTGGAACTAAAAGTCATCGCCGCCGTGGTGGTCGGCGGCGTGGCGATTTCAGGTGGGCGCGGAAATTTATGGGGCGGATTTGTGGGCCTGCTATTACTGACCTGCATCTCCCCCGCGCTGACGCATCTGCACATCGAAGCCTATTGGGAGAAAGCCATTCAAGGCGCGATCATCCTCCTCGCCGTCGTCGCCGACGGAATCAGGCAACGGCGAGTTAACCGCTAATCTTCGCTAATCACCGCTAATTTATGAAGCCGGAAATATATAAGGACGAAGGTTACAAGCTAATGGGCGCGGCTTTTGAAGTCTATAACGAGCAAGGCTACGGACTGGGCGAAGAGATCTACCAAGAATCGATGGAGATTGAACTCGAGCTACGCGGGATCGGATTTCAATCAAAACAAGAGCTGATCTGTTACTACAAAGACCGCCCATTGAAGAAACGATATGTGCCGGACCTATTTGTGTATGGAAGCATCGTCGCAGAACTCAAAGCCGTCTCAGCCTTGGCCCCAGAGCATGAAGCCCAGCTCGTCAATTACCTGCGGCTCACGCGACAGCCTGTCGGTTATCTAATTAACTTCGGCCGCTCGGCAGAACTTGAGTGGAAGCGGATCATCCTCTCTGAATTCATTCCTCCTTCAGTTTGATTAGCGTTAATTAGCGAAGATTAGCGGTTAAAAAATGTCTTTGAATTCTCCAGTCCCCAGTTGGAAGTCAGCCGTGTTCCGCTATGAGACGCTGCTGGCCGTGGTGCTCGTGGTGGAGTGGCTGCTATTCTATCACTACGGCACCTCGACCAACCGCCGTGGCGTGATTGTGGGATTCGGCACCGTCGATCGCCAGTTTGATATTCTGCGGCACTCCTGCGAAATCGGTCTGCTCGCGCTCGCATTAACCCCCATCATCCTCACCGCGGGAATCGATCTGTCGGTGGGATCACTGCTGGGCTTGTGCGCGATTTTGTTTGGCAAACTCTGGCACGACGGCGGGCTTTCGATTCCGGTCGCCGCCGCGCTCACGCTGCTGGGTGGAGCCATCGGAGGCGGACTGAACGCGGCCCTCATCACCAAGCTGCGCCTCCCGCCGCTCATCGTCACGCTGGGCACGTATTCTCTTTTCCGCGGGTTGGCTGAAGCTGTCACACACGGCGCAGTAACGTACACCGACTTCCCCGCCAGCTTCCTCGTGCTCGGACAGGAACGCTGGGCGGGCCTGCCCACGCAAATGTGGTTTTTCCTGTTGATCGCGGCGGGCATGTTGGCGCTGGTGCATCGCACCACTTTCGGCCGCTCATTTCGCGCGATTGGATTTTCGCCCGAAGGGGCGCGCTATGCCGGACTACCGGTCGAACGGCGCGTGGCATTCGTTTATATCCTCGCCGGATTGATCGCCGCCATCGCCGCCTTGATCTACACTGCGCGGCTGGGCCAGGCGAAGGCCGATGCCGGCACCGGCTACGAATTATTTGCCATCACCGCAGTAGTCCTCGGCGGCACGAGCATTTTCGGAGGCCGAGGCAGCATCACCGGAACCCTTCTCGGTGTGGCCGCAATTGCTGTGCTCAAGAGCGGTCTGGCGTGCTTGCCGGTTGTCATGCGCATGAATGCTGCGGAGGAAATGTCCGGCTTGTTGACGGGTGCCTTGTTGCTGCTCGCACTGGCCGGAGGAGCGCTGCCAAAGATTCTCGCCCGCCATCGAACCCGCCCCCCGGTTAAATGAACGGCGAATGCACCCGACAGACCCACTCTTCTCGTTCACGGGCATCAATAATACCTTCAG
>JANYFP010000203.1 GCA_025362555.1 Verrucomicrobiota bacterium | reverse complement strand
AACTTGGCTTCCGGCGCATACCGGTGTTTTTCGAGGAGGTTTCTTATAAAATTAACCCAAAAATGTGATCGTGTCTCAATCCGTGAGCAAACGGTGGATCTGTTTTTCGACTGAATTTCGGAAGGCCGGAAAATTCGATGCATCGGTTCGTGCTCTACAGTAAAATAATTTTGCCCGGTCGCCGTCCCTTGGTGAAACCGTTGCGCCTAGCGCACTGGCCCGTCCCAAGAGCTGAGAAGCTGTTCGGAGTGTGCGGCCGGGCATTTCGCAAGATTTTAATGGATGCCAGATTTTTGCAGTAGGGCTTTTGCCGGGAACACATTGATCGACACTGGGTCATTTTAACGAAGAATATTTCCTATCAACCACCACTCCCATGAATAAAATCCGCCCGCTATTTGCCCTGCTTTGCCTAGCCACTTCCACGCTGATCCTTTCTCCCGGTTGCGCCAGTACCGCGACCAGTTCAAGCACCGGTGAATTCATCGACGACAGCGTCGTGACGACCAAGGTCAAAGCGGCTTTGATGCATGATGAAGCGACACCTGGTAGTGCGATCTCAGTTGAAACGTTCAAGGGCAAGGTGCTTCTGAGCGGCTTTGTGGATAAGGCTGAGCAAAAAGTCCAAGGCGCTGTCGTCGCGGCCAAAGTTGAGGGCGCGAAGGACATTGTGAACAATATCGTAGTGAAGACGAGCAAATCGACCACCGGTGAATTTATCGACGACAGTGTGATTACCACCAAAGTGAAATCAGCTCTCGTGCGAGCTGATGGCGTCCCGGCTGCCGCGATCTCGGTCGAGACTTTTGGCGGTGTGGTGTTGTTGAGCGGATTTGTCGACACCGCCGCGCAAAAATCCGCGGCCGCTGCCGTCGCCACTAAGATTGAAAACGTAAAGGACGTGTCGAACGCACTCGTGGTGAAGTAAGCCCCAGCGCGATTTCGGAGATCAGCGTCGGGCTAAATAAGTCCCCACTTCAGCAAGCGTCGGCCAGTGAGCCGACGCTTTTTTATGCAGGTTAATTTGCGTCATGCTGCAAGCGTAAGCCTGGTCGGCTAAACAAAGCGCCAGAAGTCATACCGACGGCTCTTAAGATTTAGACTTTTGCTAGACAATGGAGTGGTAGGGGCGATTGCCCTCAATCGCCCTGCTCATCCCGAGGGCCGTTGAGGCAACGGCCCCTACCTAATCTAACTTTCAATAGCCAGTGGTATCAGCGCGTAGCGGCAGGCCTCTGTGCCTGCCGTTCCAGGGATTGTTCACCGGCCTTCGCCGGAGCGATTGTGCGGGCCGGCGCCCAGTAAAGGACGCCTACCGCTACTTTGATGAAGCGACCTTCAGGTGTCGTGGAGAGTCGTGCGTTCACCTGCGATCACGGAATGACCCAGGGGAACCGCTCGCGATTAACTGGATAACAAAGGCGCGCCCTGCATCATTGAACCAACAACACCAACGTGTCCGCCATTTCAAAAAATGAGACGCCGTCCTCAAAGGCTTGCAGGGTGTAGGTGTAGATGCCGGGTGTCGTCGGGGCCGTGAAACTGAGCGCGGACGTCCGGCTTCCGTTTGGAGCAACCCCATTCAAGGAGGGAAAGGCGAGGAAGGTGTTGTCGACGTCGCGGAATGAAAGGTAGTGGGTTGCACCCCACGTGCGCGTGCCGCGATTGGTGACACTGGCGGTGAACGTCACGGTTGCTCCCGGCGTAGCGGTGATCGGAATGGTGTTCGTGTTATAACTGATCGCATTGCCGAGAGGCAGCGCCACCACGGTTAGAATGACCACGTCCTGAGTGGAGAAGAACTCGATGCCATCTTCGAGGGCTTGAACATAATAGGTGTAGGTACCGGGCGCCGTCGGTGCGGTGAGGGTAAATTCAACCGTTTTTGTTGCACTGCTGGCCGTGCCGGCGAGCGGAATGAAAGCCAGGTAGTTCGCTGCGGAGTCGCGCAATGATACGTAGTGTCCCGCGCCCCAGGCCTGGGTGCCAGCGTTGCTGAGCGTATACTTCAAATTCAAGATCGCGCCGGGTACAACTTCGTCAGGGTAACGGACGCGATTGTACACAATCGCGTTCGGTTGCGGCGCAAGCGCGATGAGGGTCAGGTTTGCTTGTGTCCCGAAATTGCCGATGCCGGTCTCCGATGCTTGCACGGTGTAGTTGTACGAGCCGGGCGTGGACGGAACGGTGAAGCTCAGGTTCACCGTCTTGCTCGCACCCGGAGCGAGCACGGTCAGCGGAGTCGATGAGAGCGTGGTGCCACCGCCATTTTTCAGGGACAAGGTGTGATTCGCCCCCCACGTTTGCGTGCCGGTGTTGGTGACATTATATGTGAAGATGACGTTGGATCCCGGCGCGGCGCTGACAGGGAAGGACGTGGTGTTGTACGTGATCGCATTCGCCAGCGGAGCGAGAACGGTGAGGATCACGGTTGTCTGCGTGGAGAAAAATTCGACGCCATTTTCCAGGGCTTGCACATAATACGTATAGTTTCCGGGTGCAGTCGGCGCGGGAAAATTTAGATTCGCGGTCGTGTTTTCGCCGGGAAGAATCCCGATCAGCGAGGAGAACGCGACGAAGGTGTTATTGATGTCGCGAATCGAGAGATAGTGATTTGCGCCCCAGGTTTTCGTGCCGACGTTGGTTACGAAATAATCGAAATTAACGATTCCGCCGGCGGTGACGCCCGTCGAGGAGACCGTGGTCGCGTACGTGATCGCATTTTGCTGTGCGACCAGCACGACGAGCCGCGCGAAGCGACTGGTGATCGAACCGTTGGCGTTAGTTGCAACAAGACCGTAACTGCCGGCGTCGGACAGTTGAATATTTGAGAGCGTAAGGGTCGGCGACGTGGCGCCTGGAAGATCAATTCCGCCCTTCTGCCACTGGTATGTGGGAGCAGGGGTGCCGCTCACCACGCAAATCATCGAAACCGAGCCGCCGACGAACGACGCATGGCTTAACGGCTGCGTGGTGAAGACCGGCAAAGGAATGACCGTCAGGACAGCGGCGCTGCTAGTTGCTGCACCGGCTGCGTTGGTTGCGACCACCTGATAGGAGCCAGCATCGGCCACCTGAATAGCTGAAAGCGTTAAAGCGGAGTTCGTCGCACCCGAGATAGCCGCGCCATTTTTATACCATTGAAAGGTCGGGGCTGGAGTGCCGCTGGCGGCGGCGGTAAATGTCACTGAGCTGGCGGCGGCGGCAGTCTGACTCGCTGGCTGCGTCGTGAAAGCCGGGGCGACTGTGGCCACACTGACCGTGAGCGTGGCCACGTTGCTGGTCACCGCGCTGACGGAATTCGTGGCGACGACGGTGTAATTGCCCGCATCACCGGCGACCGTACTGGCGATCATGAACGAACTGTTGGTGGCGCCGCCGATGGCCACGCCGCCCTTTTTCCACTGGAACGTGGGCGTGGGCGTGCCGGTGGCGGTGGCGGTGAAGGTGACGGAATTGCCGGC
>JANYFP010000264.1 GCA_025362555.1 Verrucomicrobiota bacterium | reverse complement strand
TGCACAAGGATCTTGCCGGATGCACCGGGATTACGACCGACGGCTTCGGCGGCTTTCTGACCGATCAGACCGACGCCGATGGCGGCACCGAGAAGACCGAAAGCGCTGGCGATATTGCCCGAGATTTCTGCGAGGATAAGGTTCATAGTTTAGTGGATGGGTTTGGTTGCGGTTGCCGCCGTGCGCACGCGAAGCACGCTCCCGGCGATAAATTTTTAATGGTGGGCTTCAGCGGAGTGACCGTCGCCAGATGCGTTGTCGTGTTCATGATCATCGCCGTGGTTGCAGATCAGGCCAATGTAGACGGAAGTCAGGAGGGTGAAGACGAGGGCCTGAATCAGGCCGACCAGCAGCTCCATAAAATAAAACACGAAGAAGAAGCTGGTACCGTGCAGGAGGTTTTCTCCGCCAAACACATTGCCAAAAAGACGAACCGAAAGAGTAAAGGGACGAATGGCGATTGAAAACACCTCGATCAAACCAACGGTGAAAAACACCAAAGCAAGAATCGGATAAAGCCAGCCTGGTGTCTCCTTCTTGTCGGCCTTGTTGCCGAAGAGGTCTTTGATGAGCAGTCTAGGACCGGCGTACTTAAGAACAATGATCAACCATGCGCCAAACGAAACGAGCGCGAGGGCAATGGTGCCGTTGAAATCGGAATTAAAGGGACGGATCAAGGGACGGGTAATTTCGAAGTGCCCGTCGACCTCATGTCCCCATCCCATTGTACCAACGCCAGGGACGAGCCCCATCCAATTATGCGCCAAGATGAATATGAAGAAAGTAGCGAGCAGCGGGAAGGCGGCGGGAAAGGCCTTCTTACCAACAATGGGCTCAAACAAGTCGCGCAGCGCTTCCAAAATGGATTCGAAAACGGCCTGTCCCTTACCGGGCAAAACCTTTGGTTTGCCCACCAGTACAACGACCAGGAAAACAATGAACGCTGAGATCACCCAGCCCGTGGCCATGCTGTTGGTGATTGCCCAGCCGTTGCCGAAATCGACCAACTTGGCAGCAGCAGGCGCGACGCCTTCGCCTTCGGAAGCGAAGGAAATGGTGGCGACCGAAAGGGCGGCGCAGAAACCGAGGAATTTCTTAACGTTGAGCATGATTGGCTGACGGACGAGCCGTCAGAGGAAAGAACCAGCTAGGTAGGTTTCCGCACTGCGAAGCGTCAACCCTCTAAATTAAAAAATGGCCGGATCACGGTGAAATTAGAGCCAGCAAGAAAAGCGCTGCTTATAGCTAATGATAGCACCCGTGCTTGCCAGACCGCACCGAACCAGAGAGTCCTTTGCCATGGACCAAGTAACCCGCGAGCTGCTAACTCGAACGGAGTCGCCCCGTCGCCCCAACGGCGAACGCAAATTGGCGCACAACCTCTTTATGCAGATGACGTGGGGCTTATTGGCGGTGGCAGCCCTGGTGCAACTCTTCCTGTTGGTTTGGCTGGATGTGATGTCCTGACTGCAACCAAGGATTGATAGCCGTCAGCGCGGGCTTGAAAGACCGTTTCGTGCTCCAAGGGCCATTCAGCGTGGGGAAGCAGCTGCCAACTCATGAGTGACGGGAGAAATGCCGCTACGCTCTCAAAATATGGCGCGAAATCAGTGCGGAAATAGAGCCGGGCCTCAGGGAGGGAACGGGCCGCTAAAGCCTCAAGAAAATCCGGCTGCATCAAACGGTTCTTATGATGGCGCTTTTTTGGCCAGGGGTCGGGAAAAAGCACCCAAATCTCTTCGAACTTCACCGCTGGAGGGAGCGCATAGAGGAATTCCAACGCTTCCGCCCGGACGAAATGACAATTAAGGAGGCGCCCGTGAGCGACTTTGCGTAGAGAACGCGCGATGCGCTCACTCCGCATATCAACGCCTACGCACCGTTTCGCCGGAAATTCCGCCGCGTAGCGCGTCAGAAAATGCCCGTGTCCGGAGCCAATTTCCAACACGATGGAACAGGCTTGAGGAAGGATCGCGTCCAGTTCCGCCCGAAGATCGGTGCGACGCTGAGCGATTAGTTCGACGAATGCCGGGGTGAAATCCACGGGCCCTTATTGCCCGGGGCTGGCGGGCTTGGGCAACTCTGAAGCGCTGGAGGTTTGCGATCGGGGCAATCGGATCCGAATCGTGAGACCCTGCCCTTCGTGGCTTTCCGCCCATACGCGCCCTCCGTGCATCTGCACAATGTGTTTAACGATACTCAGGCCCAGACCGGTGCCGCCGGTTTCCCGGGAACGTCCTTTTTCCACGCGATAAAACCGCTCAAAGATTTGCGGCAAATCGGCGGAAGGAATTCCTGGACCATTATCACTCACCCGGCATTCCACTTCGTTTTCGCCGATCACAGTCGCGGCTATTTCGAGGCGGGCTCCCTTGGGCGTGTATTTGAGGGCATTATCGAGCAAGTTACTAAAGACTTGAGTCAGCTTTTCCTGATCGCCGCTGATTTGTGCGACTGCGGCTGCGACCGAAACGGATAGGGTGTAGCCAGCTGCAGCGGGACGAAGTCGATAATCATCGGCCAACTGGTTAAAAAAATGGTCCAGGTCAACCGGCGTAAATTTTATCCCGGGCGTCGCAGATTCCAGCCGTGAGAGCACGAGGAGATCATCAATGATTGATTTGAGGCGTTCGCTATGCCGTTGGATGGTGTGCAGAAATTTATCGCGATCCTCGACCCCCATGGTGAGGTGCCCATCCACGAGAGTTTCAATATAGCCCATGATAATGCTCAGAGGCGTACGCAGCTCGTGGGACGCATTAGCGACGAAATCCCGGCGCACCCGCTCGAGATTCCGCTGATTGGTGATGTCGTGAATTACGAACAGAGCCCATTGAGATTTCCCATCGGGCGATGGGATCGGTGCGCCGGACGCCTCGATCCAGTGAGTTTTCTGACGATCAATGATTTCGAACTCCTGGCGCGGCAGCGGTTGGCCAGCCCGGGTTTCATTGACGTATTTGAGAAACGGCGCACTGCGCACAATCAATTCAAGGCGAAGATTCACCAGATCCCGGGCGCCAGGGAAAATCTCCCGGAGCGCACGGTTCGCGAGATGAATGTAGTTGGCCTCATCCACGATCAACACCGCCTCGCGCAATTGCCCGAGGGTCGCTTCCAGTTGCGTCAATTGACCGGTGCGCTGCAGCCGCAATTCGGCATTATCGGAAATCAACTGATTAACGGCATTGGCGAGTTCCCGCCAAGCCGGCAAATCGTCGGCGGCGTGATCCTTTTGCAGGAACGTCTGGTTACTGCTGATCGCGTTGCGCAATTCACCCAGCGCCGAATTCTGTCTCCACAGTGCACGGAGCAGAAGCAAGACAGCGAGGAGCAGTACAACGACGATGAAAACGTTCATGCGGGCAGTTTTTTGTCCGCAATCCGGTAGCCAACTCCACGAATAGTTTCAACCCAACCCGCTTCCGCCCCCAGTTTCTCGCGCAAGCGGCGTACATGAGTGTCGACGGTGCGGGTCTCGATCTCGGTGGAATAATTCCAGACGTTCAAGAGGAGATGTTCGCGTGTCTGCACCCTGCCCTGTCGCTCCATCAGCAGGCGGAGTAATTTGAATTCAGTGGCGGTTAACTCCAAAAGCTCTCCGCGCACGGTCACGCGATGCGTTTCGCTGTCGAGAAGGATATCGCCGATGTGTAGCCTAGCCGCCGCTGCCTCTTTTGGTGACGAAACGCGGCGCAGGATGGATTCCACCCGCAACACCAGCTCTTTTGGGCTGAAAGGCTTGCTCAGGTAGTCATCTGCGCCCGATTCCAAACCTTCGATGCGATCATGGGCCTCCGCTTTTGCGGTCAGAAAAATAATCGGGACCTTGGCCAGTTTTGGATCAGCCCGGAGGATGCGACAAATTTGGATGCCACTCAGATGTGGCATCATTATGTCTAATATTACCAATTCCGGTTGATAAGTGCGTGCTTTGGAAATGCTCGCCGTGGCATCATTCAGCGTTTCCACGTGGAACCCTTTCGCTTTTAGGTGATAGGCGACCAGTTCGGTAACGTCTGGCTCGTCGTCGACGACGAGAATCTTTTTCTTCTCCATGGCGGTGGATACGATAGGGCACCTGCCCTTTCCAGTGAATTAGCGAGCGTCACCAAATTGTCACACCGATATCACCTGGTAATGGCCCAAACCAGATCCGTAAAATCACGTCAGCCTTTATTCCGTCGGACCCGGACCCGCCCGCAGCGCGGCGGCAATCCTAACCATCAAGATGCTAATATCCGCCGGATTCACTCCGCTGATCCGACTGGCTTGTCCTAGATTGTGTGGCCGGAAAGCCTGCAGCTTTAAGGCACTCTCACGGCGGAGTCCAGGAACGGTCAGGTAATCGATCGAGGCTGGAATGCGGATTTTTTCGACATGTTTCTGTTTCTCAATTTGTCGCTGTTCGCGCTCGAGGTAACCGCGATAGATCACCCGATAGAGGACTTCATCCCGAATCTCTTTTGGTTGGGCCAGAAACTCAGTGGGCAACGATGCCTGGGCTTTCTCGCGGCGGACCCGATCCGCTAAAAACTCGCCGGCGGCCCGGGTAACTTCCAAGTGATTTTCCCACTCAGTAATGCGATCGCACTTACTTAATATTCTTCTTAACCTGCTATCGGATAATAATTTATGTTTTCTAGCGTGTTCGTGCATCCGCACTTCAGCGCTCCCGTGATTAAACAGAAGTCGATGCTCGGCCCGGCTGGTAAACATACGGTACGGTTCAGTCGTGCCCTTGGTAACCAAGTCATCAATCAGCACTCCAATGTAACCATCGTGTCGCTGTAAAATCAGAGGCGGCTCACCCCTGCCCTTAAGCACTGCATTTACTCCGGCGATCAACCCCTGCGCGGCCGCTTCTTCGTAACCAGAGGTGCCATTAATTTGCCCCGCGAGGAATAGGTTTTCGACCTTACGCGACTCCAGTGACGGATGCATCTGGGTCGGTGGCGCAAAATCATATTCTACGGCATACGCCGGACGGAGCAGGGTAGCATGCTCCAAACCAGGAATGCTATGCACGAGGTCGAGCTGCACATCGAATGGCAGGCTCGTCGAAAGTCCGTTGAGGTAATATTCATTCGTGCTGCGACCTTCGGGCTCGAGGAAGAGTAAATGTCGCGATTTGTCCGCGAAGCGGACAAATTTGTCTTCGATACTGGGGCAATACCTCGGACCGATTCCCGCGATCTCCCCCGAATACATCGCCGACTTGTGCAAATTCTCGCGCACGATGCGTTCTGACTCTGCGGTGGTGTAAGTCATCCAGCATGACACCTGCTCACTGCCAGGCTTCCATCCGATGCGCCGTTCGCCCGTTTGTTCCACGTGGAACAAGTCTTCAGGATCTCGCGTATCATAAAAAGCGAAGAGCGTTGGCTCCGCATCACCGCGCTGCTCCTGCATCGCCCCGAAATCAATACTTCGTCCGAGAATGCGCGGCGGAGTTCCGGTCTTCAGCCGGTTCAACTCAATCCCAGCTTCCAGTAAACTCGCCGACAACGTCTTCGCACTAAAATCACCCAGCCGGCCGCCTTCATTTTTATTTTGCCCAACATGCATTAGCCCACGCAGAAATGTGCCTGTCGTGATGATCACAGTCTGACCGAGAAAATCGATATCCAAATTGGTCCGACACCCCACAACCTTACCATCCTTAAAAATCAAGCCAGTCACCATCGCTTGGAAGACCTGCAAGTTGGGTTGCAACTCCAGCGTGTGTTTCAACCGGAACTGATAGGCCTTCTTATCACACTGGGCTCGGGGCGACTGCACGGCCGGACCCTTAGATTCATTGAGCAAGCGAAACTGGATTCCCGTGACATCGGCATTAATCCCCATCTCACCACCCAACGCGTCGATTTCCCGCACCATTTGGCCTTTGGCCTGACCGCCAATCGCCGGATTGCAGCTCATCTGCGCAATCGTATCAATATTGCCAGTCAACAGCAGGGTAGAGGCCCCCATCCGAGCAGCCGCCAAACATGCCTCCACCCCGGCATGGCCTGCGCCGCAAACGATCACATCGAATGGTTTCTGATTATAGATCACAATTAATTATTTAAGCGGGCTTATATATTTCAACATGGAACTACTTTCCGATGCAGAACATGGCGAACAATTGATCGAGTATTTTTTCATTATCGATCTTCCCGGAAATCTGTCCGAAAAATTCCATTGCTCCACGTAAATCACTAGCCACCAATTCACTATGGATATCATCGGCAATTTTAGATTGGGCCGATTCCAGACAAATACGGGCTTGCTCCAGCGCATGGGCATGCCGGGCGTTGATCGCAATCAGGTCATCGCCAACCTTCGTTTGGAAGGCTTCAGCCAATCGGGTGACCTCGTGCTGTAGCGCTTCCAATCCGGTTCCCTGCAAAGCGGAAATTCTTACGACGGAAAACCGATCCCCACCGACCTCAGCACCTGCAGGTCGCAGGTCCGTCTTGTTGTAGACAAGAATGGTATTAGTCGAGGTCATCCGCCGGGCTAAAATCTCGGGTAGGGCAGGGGTCGCCCGAGTGGAATCAATCACCCACAAAAAGAGATCCGCCGCACCGGCCTGCTCAAAAGTCTTGGCGATTCCCTGCTGCTCAATGACCCCGGGAGTCGGATTCAAACCGGCGGTATCAATGAGTCGCAGCCAATGGGGTCCGAGGATAATTCGCTCTTCCAAATAATCCCTCGTCGTCCCCGGTTCCGGACTTACCAGCGCGCGTTCGCGGCCAACCAGACGATTGAGCAAACTACTCTTCCCCGCATTGGGCTCACCCACGATGATCGTCTTAATACCGTCACGGAGCAGCTCCCCATAATGACTTGTCGCCAGTAGCTGTCGTGTACCCACCAAGAGCTGATCCAGTTGGCTCAAAATCAATTGGCGATCCTCGCTGGGCAAATCTTCGTCAGGGAAATCAATGTACGCTTCAATATTAGCTAAGATATTAACCAATATGGCAATAAGCTCATTCATCTTCCGCTCCAACGACCCTCTCAACTGCTGATTCGCCGCCGCCAACGCTCGCTCACTGCGCGCGTGAATCAGATCCATAATCGCTTCCGCCTCACTCAAGGCCATCCGTCCGTTTAGAAACGCCCGCTTGCTAAATTCTCCAGCCTCCGCCGGCACGCATCCCCGTGAGAACAGGTCCTCCAGGATCTTCTGGGCAATAAAGGGATTCCCGTGACATGATATTTCCAAACTATCCTCACCCGTGAACGAATTCGGCCCGACGAAATAGGTAAAAAGCACATCGTCGATGAGCTCACCACGAATCGCGCGATAATCGGCATGCCGAGCCACGCGGGGCAGGGGAGTAGTCCGGAAAATCGCTCCGATCAACTCAGCCACCCTCGACCCACTCACTCGTACCACCGCAAACGCGGACGTGCCAACCGGGGTCGCGAGTGCTGCAATGGTGTCCGAAAGAAATGACATTCACCCCACGCAAGCGAACGCGGCACCGAAGGCAAAATGAAACCGGACGCGTTCGTATCAGCCCCGCGCACGTGCCACCCCGCAACCCAATCACTTTCCCGAAACGGCCGGCACCCCTGCGCTCGTGGGCAAAGTGATTTTATCGACCGCCGGTGCCTCGATTTTCGGAATAACAATCGTTGGTTTTTCCATCTGCGGGACCACCGAAACTGAGACGGGCGGTGGTGGCGCGACAATCACCGGCGCGATTGCCGCCGCACCCGGAAACACCACTCGCACCGTAGCGTGAGGCAAATCCTTCAACAACTCGGCGGCCCGTTCTTCCGCCGCCTGAATATCCGCCGGACGCTTCGCCAAACGCGCCCGCACCCGACTCTCCGCCTCCGCTTCATCGCCCGATTTCGTCGCCACAATCAACCAGGCCAATCCTTCCACAAAATCACGCTTCACGCCCCGCGCGCTGACGAGCATCGCTCCAATATTATGCTCCGCCTCGAGCACCCCGGCTTGCGCAGCCACCAAATAATACTCGAGCGCCCGCGGGTAATCCACCGGCACCCCGACTCCATCAAAATAAATTCGTCCCAGCCGAAACGACGCATTGGCGACTCCGCCCGCCGCCGCCTTTTCAAAAAGCACTATCGCCCGCGACGTATCTTGAGCGACTTCCTCGCCCTCAATCGTACGCACGCCCAATTCAAAACAAGCCTGGGGATCATCTTTCGCCGCGACCTGCTGCAACTGCGCAAGGGTGTTCCACTTTGGTGCCTGACCTTTTGTCGAAACCAAAACCGGCGCACTGTCACCCTTCACCACCGGCGGCGCAGCGTAAACCTTACCGAAAAAAACTGCCGTTACCACGAGGGTAACGACGGATTTCACGATCGATGGGCGATTGGGTTTCAAGCTAAGTCGAAAGGAATTCAGCGATAATTATTCCGCGCTGCCAGCAGCAACGATCCCGCCGCTCTTAACCTTCTCAAGAATCCCCGCCTTCACTTTCGCGGCGAGATCGGCATTTTCCTTGAGCGCCAACTTCGCGGCCTCACGGCCCTGGCCGACCAGTTCCCCGTTGAACGCGATCCAGGCACCTTTCTTTTCCAACACCTTGTGCTCCACGCCAAGATCCACCAGCGAACCGGTCGCCGAAATGCCTTCGTCGTACATAATGTCGAACTCCACCTCAGTGAATGGCGGGGCGACTTTATTTTTCACGGCCTTCAATTTCGTGCGATTGCCAATGACTTTTCCATCCGGCGTTTTGAGCTGATCCTTCCGGCGGATATCGAGACGGATCGAGGAGAAAAATTTCAGTGCGCGACCACCCGAGGTCGTCTCGGGGCTGCCGAACATCACGCCGATTTTTTCGCGGATCTGATTGGTGAAAATACACACGCAATTCGTCTTGCTGACGACCGCCGTGAGCCGCCGCATCGCCTGCGACATCAACCGGGCTTGGCTGCCCATCGTCATGTCACCCATCTGCCCATCGAGCTCAGCCTTCGTAATCAACGCCGCGACGGAATCGAGAATGATCACGTCGATGCTGTTGGAGCGAATCAGCGTCTCCATAATATTAAGGGCATCTTCGCCGGAATCAGGCTGGGAAACGAGCAAGTCGTCGAGACTCACGCCGACCACACGAGCGTACTTGGGATCGAGCGCATGCTCGACATCGATGAAGGCCGCGAGCCCGCCTTGGCGCTGGGCTTCGGCAATGACACTCAAGCAAAACGTGGTTTTACCGGACGACTCCGGCCCATAAATTTCAATGATGCGCCCGCGGGGCAAACCGCCGACCCCGAGCATCAGATCGATCGCCAGTGAGCCAGTCGAGAGCACATCGACCTTCATCTTCGCATTGCTGCCCAGCCGCATGATGGAGCCTTCGCCGAATTGTTTTGTGATGCTGGAAAGAGCGAGATCGATATTTTTCTCGCGCGCCAAATTGGCGGATTTTTCAGCAGGGGCGACGCGGGTCTCGGACGATTTGGATTTTTCGGCTTTGGACATAAAAAACGGAGGTGAATAGGTTAGAGGATCATCCTAACAGATGACGATGACAACAGTATGTCAGGAGACTTTCTTCGGTGCACCCCATCCGGCAAGCGCGGAGTGGCTAAAAACCACCTTAATTCAGGAAGCAGGAAACCATGCAGCAAATGAAAGGAATAGGGTTCCTCGCTGTTTTCGATGGGTGATGGCAAAGGGAACTTCGACCCGAACCCAAGCCAGAGGAGGTGACCGCTAATGAGTTTCGCCAATAAGCGAAACTTTAGAATACCCCTTCGACTAATCGTCTTCAGTGTGGGTTCCGGGGAGTCTGCTGATCGCTGACTGGTATGTTCCGCCAGCGATTAGCCGGCCTCAAAAAGCCCATGGGTGGAGACGATTAGGCGAAGCCGCACTTTCAAAGATTCATCCCTTGATGAATCCAATGAGCGGTTAGAGCCTCCGGTTTCTGATTCTGTTTTGTAAGTCTGCCCACTGGAAGTAGCGAGGAACCAGGAATAGCTTCACGATCGATGAATTCATCCGACGGCGGGCGGAGTCCGATTGACGCCGAAGGCAAAAAAGACCGCCAAACCCAAACACAAAAGGCTGATCGCGTAATTCCACTTCAGTTTTTCCCCCAGGACCGTCCAGGCAAAAACGACAAAGACCACCAAGGTAATCGCCTCCTGAATAATCTTCAATTGATAGCCGGTGAATTGTCCGTAGCCGAGCCGATTGGCCGGCACCATCAGGACGTACTCAAAAAATGCGATGCCCCAGGAAATCAACACCGTGATCCAAAGCGGTTTGTCATGCAGAAATTTCAAGTGTCCGTACCACGCGAACGTCATGAAAATATTGGATACGCAAAGCAGGAGGATCGTCGTCATCCCTGTTATTAAGCGGGATCCGATCCTCGTCGCTAGACGAAAAGCACCGGGTTCACTGGTTCAAAAATTGACCGTGCACTGCGGTTCTCACCCTGCGCGCGCCAAACATCACTCCTCCGTCAGCGCGTATGCGGCGAACGAAACCAGCCAATGCGTCCGGCTAAAATCATCCGTGTTGAGCATCGGCAGCGCCGCCTCCAAATGCGCCGCCGCCGCCGTACGGGCGCGGGTGTGCCGGGGGTCAGATTCCACCAAGGCTGAAGCAATTCGCCGCCAGCACCAGGCCCGGTTCAAGTTCAACCCGATGAGATGAGCGATCTTTGGATCGTTGGGATTACTCACCAACACTGGCGTAAACAGCTTGGCGGGCTCTCCTTCCGGCAAACCCGGTAAAAATCGATCCAGCCAGCCGCTAAAATTCTCCGGCGGCAACACCGCGGCCATCACTTCCGCTTCAGTCAGGGCAGGGGAGAGAAAATCCTCCCCCGATGGCTCCCAACGAGCGCCATAATCTGCGTCGCGACCAAACCAAAAGGCCATGCGGCTGGTGCAAAAAAGCTTCAGCGCCTGATCATCCGCCACCCGGGCGTAGTCCAACGCCAGTTTCACCGCGAACGCCGTATTGTTGTGCACGCCGTGTCGCACCGGATCGACCAAGGCCACGAGATACGCAAATAACCCCGCGCGCATTACCGCGACGAGCGGAGCAAGGATTTCCGCCAGTTTCGCATCATAGGTCTGCAGCTCAGCCGCCAGTTTAAGTAACCAGGCCCAGCCGTAAGGTCGCTCGAAAAACGTCCGGCCGGGTGCCAGAAAATACGCCGTTTCAGCCGCAATATTCTCCACCGTGAGGTGTTCGCGCAGCACCCGATCGATCTCCGCCCGCTCCGGCAAATCAGGAAACAACCGCGCGAGCCGAACCAGCATACCGTGCTGATGGACGCAGGAATGCCAGTCGTAGCTGCCAAAAAACGCCGGATGCAGCTCCCGGGGCGTCCGAACATCTTCAGGGCCATTCAGAATATGCTGCACGCTGTGGGGATACTCGCGCCGAACATTGACTAATCCAAGACGAGCAAACCCGGATGCTTGCTCGGGTAAAAGGATGGGGAAACGGTTGGTCACGGACGGTAAACCTATGGAGGAACGAAAGTTTAAGTTGAAGAAGAAAACGTAACGCATAAGGTATGCCGCAAGTTCATTTTCTTCCCGCACACCTATGAATATCAAAGCCTACCTTAAACCGCACTGTGGATGGTCCAACGGCGTCCGCGCCATCATGGGCAAGTACTCGCTCGCATTCGAGGATATCGACATCATCAACCACCGCGCCAACTACGAGGAAATGGTCCGCAAGTCCGGCCAGTCTCTTTCACCCTGCGTGGAAATTGACGGCGTCATGCTCGCTGATATTTCCGGTGAAGAAGTCGAAAATTATCTGCTCGCCAACAATTTGGTGAAAGCCAGCGGCGCCAAACCCGCCGCCGCCACCAACGCCGGTTGCTCCAACGAAGAACATGAACGCATGGCCGCCAAGCCCGTGCGCTTCTTCTGAGTTTCCTCCTCCTCCATTTCATTTTCCCCCGACCGGATGCCTCGTGCGTCCGGTCTTTTTTTGTCTGCTCGCACCGCTTTGAATCAGTGCAAGGGTCGCGAAAATCCTCAACGGGCCGGCAGCAGAATGTGAAACGTCGTCCCTTTGCCCACGGTGGATTCCACCCGCAACCGTCCCTCGTGACCTTCAATAATCGAGTAGCACGTCGCGAGTCCCAGCCCCGTGCCTTTCGGCTTCGTCGTAAAAAACGGATCGAAGATCTTGGGCAACGCTTCGGGGCTGATCCCCGGACCATTATCGGCAATGGAAACTTTGATCCAACGCTTTCCCTCCCGCGCCACCGGATCATCTCCTTCACGAAGATTTGCCGCCGTAATTATAACCCTGCCACCCGACGGCATGGCCTGGGCGGCGTTGAGGATGATGTTGTGCATTACCTGCCCCAACTGGCTTTCATCCGCCTCCACCGGCAGCAAGTCCTCCGGCAACTCACAACTGAGTTCCACCACCGCACCCTGCAGCGCAAGCGCGGCCGTCTCACGAATCAACGGCGACAAGTGTGTCCGCTTTTTCTGCGGCGTGCCCCCTTTGGCAAATGTCTTTAACCCTTCCGTCAAATCCCGCGCGCGCCAGACGATCTTATCAATCTCGCCCAAACGTTGCCCCACATACTCGGAAAGTCCGGGTTCCGACCGGGCCAGGGAAAGATTACCCGCCATGGCCATCAGAAGATTGTTGAAATCATGCGCAATGCCGCCAGCGAGCAAACCCAGTGACTCCAACTTGCCGGCGCGGACCGCCTCCGCCGCCCGCTTTCTCTCTTCCGTCACATCGCGCAACACCTGCACGATTCCCGCCACGCCATCACCACCGGTGCGGATAAAAGCCGTGCTCTCCGTGATAAATTTTTCCGAACCATCGGCCGCCACCAGCACATAAGTCTGAATCGTCCGGTTGCCCCGACCCGATCGGATCATGCGCAACGCCGGATTTTCCAAAGGCTGCCGGGTGTGTTCATCCAACAGAGGCAGAACTTCCTGCAATAAAAAGCCTG
Organism: Verrucomicrobiota bacterium; assembly: GCA_025362555.1. GTDB lineage: Bacteria > Verrucomicrobiota > Verrucomicrobiia > Opitutales > Opitutaceae > Lacunisphaera. The sequence continues at coordinate 5,580 of JANYFP010000264.1, read as the reverse complement.
CCGCCGCCGCCTGTTTCCAGCCACTGAGTTTTTCCGCCACCGGATTCATCAGCACCACGCAACCACCCATATCCGTCGTGATCACCCCGTCGCCGATGGACTGGAGTGTCACTTTCAGGCGTTCGCGCTCCTCCTCCAGCAATCGGTCAATCCGCCGGCGTTCCGTCACATCGGCAAACACTCCATAAATGCCCACCGCTTGCCCGGCCTCATCATGAATGATGTCGGCCCGCACAAACGCTGGAATCCTTTGCCCGGCCCGGGTCAAAATATCGGTTTCACCCCGCCACGATCGACCCGCTTTCACGCTGAGCAGGATTTCTTGCGCAATCCGCTTATCGGCAAACAACACGCCTGTCTCAGGCACCGCATTTAGCTCTTCGACCGTATAATCGAACATCTGCATGTGCGCATGATTATGATAAAGCGAATTACCCGCCATGTCGCCAATGCCGATCGCATCACTGGTGCTCTCGACCGCCTGACTGATGCGCCGGAGCATGGTCTGGGTCATTGCCAGTTTTTCGCCGGATTGCTTGTGCATCTCTCGCAATTCCGCGCGGTGCCGCCGGTGCAGCCAAAAGCCTGCCGCGAGGGCGGCGGCCAGCAGCACCCAGGGAAGCCAGGAAAAAAATGAACTCACCCCCGAATGGATCGGCATAAAAGACTCCGGTCTTGAGGGTGAATCATCATTTCTCAGCGGATAATAGTCATCTTCCGGATAGTCCGCGTCCGTTCAAGTTCATCCTCGCTGACGCGCACCTACCATTTCGCCAGATCGCTCAGTGCTCCCGCCAACTCGGGAAACTTGAATGAAAAACCCAACTCCAACAACCGCGCCGGCGTGCAACTGCGCCCGCCCAACACCAATTGCGGATCAGTTTGCATCCATTCCCGCGCAACCCAGCGCACGACGAAAGCAGGTGCGGGCGGCACCCACGGCCGGATCAATGAATGCCGCATCGCTCGCATAAAATCCGCATTCGTCACGGGCTCCGGAGCGCAAACATTATACGAACCGGTCATCTCGGGTCGCTCGATCGCTCGCACAAAAACCTCCACCGCATCCCAACTGTGCACCCACGAAATACCCTGCTGCCCCGACCCCGCCGTACCGCCTAGAAATCGCTTGGTGAGCCTAGCCAACGACGGATAAACGCCACCTTTCAAATCCAACACCACTCCGAGCCGCAGCACCACGCGGCGAGTCGCCGTCAACTCCACCAAATTAAACGCCTCCTCCCACTGAAAGCACACTTCCGCCAAAAAGCCCTGCCCCCCAAACGTCTCCTCATCACAAAGTCCCAATCCATGCGTGCCGTAATATCCCGTCGCACTGCATTGCACCCACACGGCCGGTGGCTTTTTGCATTTCGCCACGGCCTTACCCAGCGCCCGCACCGCTTTCACGCGCGAATCCAGAATTTCGCGGCAATTATCCAGCGTGAACACGCAATTGATACTCCGACCGGCAAAATTCACGAGCGCCGTCGCTCCCTCCAACTCCGCCGTCCAAGCTCCACCCGTCTCTCCATTCCACAAGACCTCTCGCCCTGTCGTATCAATTTCCTGGGGTGAACGCGTGAGAATAACCACTTCCCAACCCAATTCGATAAGCTTGCGCGCGAGCGCGCGACCGAGCAATCCGCTTCCGCCTGCAAGGATGGCTTTAGGTGACATCGTCTCAAATGCAGAACAAAAAAATCCTGTCTGGCAACCTGTCGCTGGAGTTTTACGCCCGACCTTTCTCATCAGGCCGCTGGCCTTGCTTGAATAGGCCAGCGAGTTTGCTCGCGCGCCGTTAAGATAATCACCTCAACCGACCAGCTCTCCGCATTCGATCACAGGACGCGAGTAAACTCGCTGCCGACCCCCGGCACCACCGCAGCACCACGCCTCTAAAATAAAATCCCGCGCTCCATCCTTTACGCCACGCGCCGCCTGCCCATAAAGCCACTCCAACCCGCATGGCCTCCGTCCCCACCAATTTTTACGACCTGACCCGCGACGCCCTCGTCACACTCACGACGTCATGGGGATTTTCGCCCGTCCACGCTCTCCGACTCTGGGCCTACGTCTATTTAAGCGGCCAAGAATCTTGGGCCAACATGCCGGATTTACCCGCCCGTTTTCGGGCAAAAGCAGAAAACGAAATAACCTTCGGTCGGCTCAACGTCGCCACCGAACAACTGAGCAACGATGGCTTCACGCACAAGTATCTCCTCTCACTCACCGACCAACGCCGAATCGAAACCGTCTTGATGCGATACACCGGTCGCGTCACCGCGTGCATCAGCAGCCAGGTCGGCTGCGCCATGGGCTGCGTCTTCTGCGCCACCGGACAAATGGGATTCATCCGCCATTTGACCCCGGGCGAAATCGTCGCTCAAGCCATGCACGTCGACGCCATTTTGCGTGGCACACCCAAGGGCGCCGCGCTCGCCGAACCGAAAAGCTCCTCGCCGCACAGCCGTCACGAACGCCTGCGCAATATTGTGCTCATGGGCATGGGCGAACCGCTGCATAACTACGACTCCGTGATGACCGCCATCGACATTCTGCGCGATCCCACCGGTCTCGCCCTCGGCGCAAAAAAAATCACCCTGAGCACCGTCGGCGTCGTGCCCGGAATTATCCGCTTAGCCGACGAAGCGCGCCCGGTCCACCTCGCCGTTTCGCTCCATGGAGCCACGCAGGAAGAACGCGCCGCCCTCGTCCCGGTCGCCAAAAAATGGCCGTTGGCGGAACTGATGGACGCGTGCCGCTATTACATTCAAAAGCGCGAGCGCCGTATTTTTTATGAGTGGACGCTCATCGAGGGGAAAAATGATTCCGCCGAGAACGCCCACGCGGTCGGCCGGCTCCTTCACGGCCAACTCGCACAGGTAAATCTGATTCCACTCAATCCCACGGCCGGCTACGATGGCGGCCCCACGGGGCGAGAAGCCGCCCACCGTTTCCAAAAGATTCTGAGCGAACATGGCCTCCCGAGCACCGTGCGCCAACGCCGGGGCATCGACATCGCCGCCGGCTGCGGCCAACTCGCGACAGCGCGCTGATTTTCCCTTTGCCAAAAAGCCCGCGTACTCTACGTCTCGTTTTCCATGAAATTCTTTCGTTCCTCCCTTCTTCCCCTGCTGGTCGCCGCTCTGACCGCTTCACTTACGGCCCAACCCAAGACCGCTCCGGTGGTCAAGGCCATCGAACCTGCCCGCGTAGCCTACGTCAGCAGCAGCCAATTTCTCGATGAGACCACGGGCATTAAAGAGTTGGTGCGCGTCGCGAAAGCCCTCGAACTCGAATTCAGTGCCACGCAAAGCGAGTTGTCCCTGCTGAACGAAAAACTCCGCACGCTCGCCGGTGAAATTAACCACCTCCGCGCCGACCCGGTCGCCAATGCCAAAGCCTTGGAAGAAAAGCAAACCACCGGCCTGCGCCTGCAGCAGGAAATGCAGACCAAACAACAACAGGCCCAAGCCGCGTTTCAACAACGTCAGCAGGAAACCCAGGGACCAGTCACGGCCCAGATCGGCAAAGAATTGCGCGCCTTCGCCAAAGAGCGCGACATCAGCATGCTCTTCGACGCTTCCAAACTCGGTGACGCCCTCCTCGACGCCAAGCTCGAGCTCGATGTAAGTCCCGACTTCATTGCTTACTACAACGCCAAACATCCCTGATTCGGACCGCATTAATTTCATTCCTCTTTCCAGACCCGGCCATGCGCCGGGTCTTTTCATTTATACCTTTGGAATCGACTGATTTTCTTAGGTGGGCCGGAAGCCCTCACCCCGCGAAACATCCGCCGCGAACCCCTTAACGCGCCATTTCTTCAATCACCCACCACCCGAAAAAATAACGCGTCCAACCATCTTCCGCTTACAACTCAATCGCGCTCAACCCCAATGCTTGCGCGGCCTCCGTCGCCAACCACGCCCGCGCGAGCGCGAGCGCTTCCTCGTCCACCGGCGCGCCCAGCGCTTGAAGTCTTTGCAACGCGGTCACGAGCGCGAGCTGCGCCCGCACATTGCCCGGACTGGCCTTCGCCACGTGAACAAACGGCGCCACTTCGAGTCGCACATGCCCAACCGGGAGCAACGCTTTCTCACCGAGAAACAGTGAGATCGAAGCGCCCAACGCCTGCAAATAAGCGAACGGGTCAGAGGGTAATTCATAGCTGAGACCATTACCCGACGGCAGCGCGGTCCATTCCATATAGGTGCGCAATTGACCATGGATTTTTAGCAGCGCTTCGTTGGCCGTGGCCGGAGCAAAGCGGACCGCGAATGATTTCAATTCACGGAATTTCTTCACTTCCCAAATCCGCACCCCGAGTTCGAAATCATTATTATGTGCCCGGAACCAGCCAGCCACGATGTAATCCAAGGCCTTGCCATTGGAGCTCTCGTTGAGCTGACGGAGATTCTCGGCGGTCCACTCCACGGGAAACAAAGCGTAGTGCTCCTGTCCCATTAATCCGAGCGCGGCGATGGCCTCGTAGCCGGCACTGAAAGAAAAAGTTTCCGCCATCCAAAGGGCAAACGCCCGCGTCAGCCGCGCATTATCGTCCTCGGGACGAGCGGCCGATTCCATCACCCCGGGCATGCCCGGCAGAGAAAGCTGCGCGAAGGCCACGCGGCGCAATTTTCCATCTACCTGGGGCAAAATAGCAGCGTGCTGGGCTTCAAGTCCGTACGACCAAATGGGTTTGCTGATGCTGACGAGATTGATTTTTTGTCCGCCGGCAGGGGCATTCGGAGCCGGTGCTTCGGAGACTTCGTTATCGCTGATAAAAAGCTCCGAGAGCGCTTTGGAAAATCCAACCAAGCGCGCTTCCAATTCGGGTCGTTGCAGCGAAAAAAGCAAATCGAGCAAGTGTTGCGCCGCGTCGGTGTTGCGGGTGGCGAGGTACGCTTGCAGCAAATTAAATCCGGCCGCCGCACCATGTTTCTCCAGATCGTAACGCGGCGCGAGCAGCTCGATAATTTCGCTCACGTGGCCCGTGGTGCCGAGATCCGCTGAAATCGTCATCAAGACATCGGAACGATCCGATGCGCCGGCCAAAACCTGTTCGTAGATAGCCATGGCCCCGGGCAGATCATTAGCCTTTAATTTTTCGCGAGCGGCCACGAGCAAGGGCATGATGGCTCCCGCCACCACCAGTTTCTTTTCCACCACGGGCTCGGGAGCCGGCGTGATCGGTTCAGGCGTCGTTTTCTTGGCAGCTAAGCGGTCGAAGATTCCCATGCTTCCGCCAGCAAAGTAATCTCCCGTCCCGAGGCGATGCGATTCTTTCGCCAGCAAAGATCTCCTGCGCCCCCCACTTTAGGCCTTTCCCAACGTAACCCCACGCTCTCGCCCAACTATGGTATCTCTGCTTGCTTCGCCCTTAGTCTAACGAAGCGCATGGAATTCAAATGCATCTCGAAGCTGGAAGGGAACTGGGCTATGGCCTGTTAACACTACGCCAGAGCTAACCAGATGAGAGCGAAGGTGACGAAGGAACGGAAAAGCGCATCGAGTTTGTCGTAGCGGGTGAAGATGCGACGGAAGCCCTTGAGTCGGCGGAAGAGTCGTTCGACG
>JANYFP010000259.1 GCA_025362555.1 Verrucomicrobiota bacterium | reverse complement strand
GCGCGAGGGTGCTCTTGCCCGCACCCGACGGACCGACGAGCGCGAGCCGTTGGCCGCGCGGAATGGTCAGTGAGAGGTCGCGCAGTACGGGTTGACCGGGTACGTAAGAAAACGATACGTGATCGAATACGATGTCGGCCTTGGTCGGCACGGCGGCTGCAACCGCGTGTTCCGGATCGGGCGTGGTGCTGGGAGTGTCGAGCACCGCGCCGATGCGATTGATCGATGCCTCCGCGCCACCCCACAAGCTAAACGCCTGAAATACCGTCTGAATCGGCCAATTCAAACCGGCGTAGGAAGCGAGACACGCCGCGACCGTGCCAAGATCGATGTCATGGCTCAAGTAGCGCCAGGTGCAGGCCGAGAGGAGTGCCGCATAGCAAAAATAACTGAAGCCCTCCTGCTTCATATACTCAATATGACTCAGCACATCCCGCTGGTAAGATTTCTTGCCAATTGCCAGCGCCTGGCGGTCGAAATCCATGGCGACCTGTTCTTCCATTGCATAAAGTTTCACGGCCTTGTTGCCGCGTAACAGATCGGCCACGCGTCCGCTGACGTCACCCTCGGCCGATTGAAAATCACTGCTGATTTTTTCCATTTTTTTCCGCGCGTGCAGCATCAACGCCACGCTGGCGAAGGAAGTGACCATCAAGACCGATGCGACCGCCCAGTCCCAGTTCCAAAACATGGCGAGCGTCGTCAAAACGGTAATGATCGCGCCCGGCACCGACATCGACGTGTGTTGGAAAAATCCCATGACATTGCCCAGTGGGCTGCCGAAAAGGTAGCTGAACAATTCACCCGAAGGATGTTCGCCGTGAAAGCGGAGACAGAGATGATTCACATGGCGAAAAAACTGCCCGCGCAGAGCAAAAACAACCCGCTCGCGCACCCAGGTAAACATCCGGTAGCCCGCGTGCCACGCCGCCATGCGCACGACGAGCGATACCGCCAAGTAACCGCCGATCAACCAACTCAGGTGCATCCAACGTTGGGTTGTGGTGAGATCTTTCGCTTCCAGGACTTCCGTGAAAAGCCACTTCGGGTAAAGATTTTGCACCGCGATTGCAGCCCCGTGAACGCCATTCAGGACGAGAGCACCAATCAATAACCAGCGGTCGCGCAGAAAAAGCGGCCAGACATGTCGGTGAAAGGCGTTAGGTGAAGGTTGAATGGCCATGAAAATTCAGTGAACCACGAAACAACCCAAAACACACGAAACGAAAAGCAGGAAATGCCGAGTGGCGAAGCAACTCCGTGCCGTGATGACATGTTTGACTAAACAAGGTGGCGCGGGTTCAACGCATCGTAAAATCATGCCCCGATGATTTCTACGCCGTATTAATCTGGAGTGCGGCGACTCGGCGCCGCTTTTCTACGGAAAACCTTGGCTGTTCGCGCTAATCCACAAGGCCCCCCCCGGAGCAGGCCGTCGAGCCGGCCTGTCTAAGGCGTTGCCGAGGCAACGCACTCCAAATCATTTCGCCGCTTACCCGAATTCAAATCTTAAAGCGTCAGAAAAAAGAGCAAACCCTGATGTTTGTGTTCGGGATTACGCATGGGCGGACCTGAATCGCATTAACTCTCAACATCCCGACACCGAATCTCCAGTTGTTTCACCAGTAGATTCCGCGTTTGCTCGCTCAATCCCGACGTCGGCGTTTGCAGAATAATTGCGGCGAGCTGATTGGGATTGAAGACCCGGATATCGCGGACCGCAGTGGAAGTTACCCACCAACCGGGAAAGGTGAGCACGGCGTTGATGGGCACGCGTTCGCCGACGAGTTGGAAGATCCACTCCGAAAGCCACTCGGCTTTGCGGCGCGTCGGCACGAGGCCGAGGACATCCTGGCCCCACGGATAAATTAATTGGTCACCGTCATAGATGATTTCCTGCGGTTTGCGTCCGGGGATAATCGTGCGGCTGGCCGGCGTGCTGGCTTCGATGGCGAAGATGCCGCTCGGTCCGATGACCAGGTGATGCAGATTGCTGCCGGTAATATTTTGATCGGTGGGGACATCGTGGAAAAGTTTAAAGCCTGACGGGATCAACGACGCCAAACTGTCGTGTACGATGCGGTGACCTTGCAGCGCGCGGCTCCGATTTCTGCGTTCTGCCAGCGTGTGGTAGAGAAAAAATCCGCCGGCGCCCGCAGTGAGCAAAAACCCGACGGCACAAAGAATCGGTGCGGTTAGACTGTGATCGTCGGGCGATCGATTCGCGATGGCCAGAGCGCCGAGAAGTACGATGAGAAGCGGAATGGAACTCGTCGCGAGCAGCAACCAGCGCGTTTGCTCCTCGAGAAAATTGAGACGGACGCGTTCGTGTTCACCGGGAGCACGCAGGAGTTTGCTCGTGATGGGGGGTCGTTCGCGGCCTTGCCAGCGAGCTAAGGCGATGAGTGCTCCGCAGGCGAGCTGGACGATCACGAAGCCGATGAGGATCGCAGGCAGACCGAGAATGTTCATCCCCGCAGGATTCGCCCAAGGCCGTTGATGGCGCAAGGATGGGGCGAGCGGAGGATCGTTTTTGGCGAATGCTTTACGCCGCGTTCACGAACCTTTTACCGGGTGCACGGAGTCACGCACATTTGTGCAGGTGGCAGCGGGCGGAGCAAAAAAAAGGCCGCCCGGATTTCGGGCGGCCAGAAAATATGAAATAGGGGACGGTTACTTCTTTTGACGCTTCATGAAGCGAGCAAACATCCCCACTGAAATAACGCCAACCCCGAGGAGAACGGAGGTCATGGGGGCATCGGGAACGCTTTTAACGACTTCAACAACGGTGGCCAACAGGACGGTGATCATGATGATTTGGATTTTTAGGGTTTGAGAGGCGAAGAGCACGTCGCTCGAGGATGGACCATAGAGGCAGGAGCCTCTTTTGTTCTTAATTCGAAAACGTACGATCTTCTCCATGAGCATTGGTGATGCCAATAGTTAGAATGAACAAAACGATGACCTTAATATCTTGTTAGTAGAGTATTGGATTTTTTACGGCTTACAGCTTTGAATTTCGATGGCGGTAAAAACGTAAGCTATCCCGACAAGGTGTCGGATATCTTTTCATTCTCAGAGGGCAACCGCACGCCAAACAAGGGTTGTTGAAAGAGGTGTGCGCGCGTTTGGCGGCATTGTTTTTCAGGTGCGGCAATGCCTGCCTTGCCAAGAACTGAGGCGCCCCAATAGCGTGAAGATCATCTGGACTTCCGCCCTTGCCGATTTACCTCCACTATTATTTTTGGCTCATCGTGATCTCTGCGACAGTTTTCACGCTGGAGCGTGTTTTCCAGCGAAAACCTGCCCAGGAAATCGTGCGTGCCGATTTTGTCCAAGATCTCTTCTGGTTGGTTTTTAATACTCAATATGTCAGTTGGGGGATCGCGATCGTTACCGTGCACCTCGCCACATGGTTTGATGTTACCTTCTTACACTTGGGCCTGCCGAGGCCGGAATCGATCGCCTTACTTTCGAGTTGGCCGCTCTGGGGTCAGTTTCTCGTTTTCTATGTTTTTCGGGATTTTTTGGAATGGAATGTCCATCGTTTGCTTCATCGCGTCCCGTGGCTCTGGCGATTCCATAAACTTCATCACAGCATAGAGCAGCTTGATTGGCTGAGTACTTTTCGGGCGCATTGGAGTGAAGCGATCATCTATAAAGTCATTACTTACTTGCCGCTCGTCATTCTCGGCGTGGATAGCCGCGTGATTTTCGCGATTCTCGTTACTTCACTTTTCATTCAAGAACTCATTCACGCCAACCTGGCGTGGACCTTCGGCCCATTTCGATTTTTGATTACATCGCCGCGGTTTCACGCCTGGCATCATGACGTGAAACTCTACGGAAAAAGCGGGCAAAATTTTGCCATTGATCTGCCAATCTGGGATTGGATTTTCGGTACCGCCTATTGGCCGAAAGATGCGGTTGCTCCCGCGCGGCTAGGGTTTCAAGGGATGGAAAGTTACCCAAGAAGTGTTTGGGGACGCTTGTGGGACCCCTTTCTGCGGGAAAAGAAAAAGCCGGCAGCGGAGAGCGAGACGTCGTCCGATTCCAAAAGCAATTAGGTGCTTTGGCGCACACCTGATCAGTCTAGCGGCGGGAACCTTCGATGCTGATCGTGAACGCGGTGAGAGTATTGGGAGAAAACGCGGGCGTTAATTGTTCAAGCTCGATGAAGCCCTCGTTGCCGCCCAAGTAAACTTGCGTGAAAAATCCGGCGTCAGGTTCATTCACGGCGTTCCCGGATTGTCCGTCACGGGCGACGGCTAACGAAAAAGTTTGTTGATGGGCCGTCAGCGTCTGGGGTGGGAAACCGAGTTTTTGTACGGTACTGAGATGACGTAAAGTAAGCTTTGCGCCACTCGGTGTGACGTGGGGAGGCGCGGTGAAATTGGCCGTGAACTCAGGCGTAGCGACAGAAGGCAATTGGACGTAGCCATGCGGCGCAGTTTTGCTGGGCTGCGGCACAACGTCGACGAGCGCGGATTTCGGGACTTGCACGATTTGGATAATTTGGGCGTCCCGGGTGCCACCGCTTAATTCGACACCGCAAAGCAATCGCGCGCCGGACCATTGATAGGTGCGCGTCAATCGGGGCCAACCTTGGCCGGCGTCGGGTAAAACCAAACGCAACGTGCCGGTGTCGGTGACCGTGAATGATTCGGCGCCGCTGTGTTCCCAAGCCGCGGGTGGGGGCCAACCTCCGGCCCAAGTACGCTGCGGGCCGAGCCAAATGCGATGGCCGCCCCAGCCCAGTGGATCTTGGCGGGTTGAGGTGGCGAAGAGCAAATTGGTGTCGCTGCCACTCGGTCCGAAATGCACGAGTCGTCCCCGCTCAAGCGAGACAATTGCTTTCCAGCCGGGTGCATTGGCGATCAGCGCACGCTCACCGTTCCACACGACGGGCTGCCACGTTTCTGTTTTTTCGCCCGCGTGAGCAGCGGAAAAAAAACAAGTGGCGAGGACAATTACGGACAATCGGAGAATAAGATGAAACATGAGGATTTCCGGGAGTTCATTTCCGTGGACTGCTTCAGTTGAGCAGAGTGTAGGAGCTTGTTTACAAGCGATTCGGGGATGGCGTTGAAGATCGCACGCTGAATCGTTTGTAAGCAAGCTCCACCAGCGGATCGCAGAAATTTCGGAATAGGTAAGCTGGGGTTGCTTTGTGCAACCGCCATCCAGTCGGCGCGAAAACTATTGGTTGAGCAAATGATCGGCGGCCAACACTAGGAAAATGTAATCGCTGGTGGCTCCACCGAGACAATATTCACCTTGCTGCCAGAGGAACGGCCATTCGAGCAGCTCGGGAAAATCAGGGCGGATCAGCGCCGTGCCTGACGCGCTGCCCCCTGGGATGTAGGACCAATCGGCGCGATTCACGCCGTAGGCCGTGGTCATCGATCGCGCCCCCACGCCGGAAACAAACGAGGAGTTGTTTGAACCGGGATGACAACCGAGGATAAAATCCAATGCGTGCAGCAAATAGGTTTTTGGAAAGATATCCGGAGCGCCGACATGGAGGAAATATTGCTCCATCCCAAAATGCTGAATCTGCCAGCCCGCTCCCCAAATGTCGGGTTTGTAGGGCAGACCGTAAGGCGTTTCCAAGCCAAGCTTTTCCACTTGGGCGCGGTAAGCCACGAGGGCCGGCCGGATTTTAGCCGTGTAAGCGTCGTCGTTGAGCAGCGGAATCGCGCGGGCGCCGAGCCAGGCGGCGCGGATGGCCCGCGCGGCGGTTTGATCGTTTTCGACTGCGGGTTGATTGCCATGTGCAACAATTTCGTCGGCGAGCGCCACGATGACATCGGCGTATTGCCTGTCACCAGTGGTTTGGAAAAGCTCGATCGCGGGTTCGAGGCGTATCAAGGGAGAGCGCGGTGGTTTGGCCTTCTTCCACAATTCGATGGCGATCCGCTGGCAGTCGGCGGCGAGGGGATCGTTAAACCCTTTGAGGGCGCGCGACGCGGAGGCGAGTGCGCCGGCCGTGAGCAGTTCATTTCGTGGATTCTCCTCCGTAAAAACCCAGCGGTCGTCAGCTGAGCCATTCGAGCCGAGTGGGGGCAGGTTGCCGATTTTAGGTTCAACCTGGGATCCGTGGACCGCCGCGGCGGCAATGATCTTCATCGCGGCACCGTCTTGGTCGTGGAAAACCAAATTGTCGGTCATGTCATGCGCGTCGCCGAGATGCGTGTATTGGTGCAGGGTGGAATCCTGAATGCCGCGATAAAGCCGGCCCAGGGATTTGTAGCCGCCGACGATGGAGAGGACGCCATGCTCGATTTGTTGGAGGATGTCGGGCTTGCCGTCGGG
>JANYFP010000257.1 GCA_025362555.1 Verrucomicrobiota bacterium | reverse complement strand
CTGGGATCAACATTCGTGGTGTAATCCGGCCCAATATTGAAACCGTTGACCACTTGAACCGCTTGACCAGGGATGTCGTTACCTCCCATGTCGCCCGAATCAATATCATCATTGAGCCAGAAGCGATAGGGCGAGGCAGCGGAAGTTTCGTCCGATCCGTCCCGACTGATCACTTCGTCGCGATTGGCATCGACGGCGAGCCCAGCTTGAAACGGCACAATGGTGGAATTCCCATTCGCCGGTGGAGATAAGATGAACGATGGGCTTTGGGTGCCGTCGATCACCCACGCCTTGGCCACATATTGGATAGCGGAACCATCAGCCGGCGTGAAGACCTCGAGCCATTGGATCGTCCCATTCAGTCCTGCCGGAACAGTAATATTATAATTGTCCGTAACTGTTTGATAGGCGTTTTTGCTAGCTGTCGGAAACCCATCCCCGGACGTCATACTGATCGCAACTGTGGGCTGGACGGGATCCGAAAGATAATAACTAAACCCCGGATCGAGCGCCCCGGAATTGGCCTCGTGAGACATACTTGTCGGCGTGAAAATCGCCCCGACACTTAAGCCATAACGTTCTAGATTCTGCTGTTGACCCAACAAGAAATCAGTCGCATCCGGGCGATCTATTTCGAAATTCGGACTGCTGGTCATATTGTGGTTCACATATGATTCATGCCAAGTTCCGTTTCCTATGTAAGTGTAGGTGAAAGAGTCAAATTGGCCTAGCGTATTAGACCCCCGATTAGAGATAATTTTCTGATAGCTAACGAGAAAAAAATTGCCGGAGATCACACCATCAAAGCCTGGAAGCCCAGGCCCGCCTGTCAGGATGGACGTCGTGTAGGTGTTGTTCCACAGTCCCGATGAAGCGAGGCCCGAGGCTGCATTGAGGGGATCAGTACCCAACGCAACTTCCTGACCGTCTGACAATCCGTCCCCGTCAGTATCGCGATTGGTTGGGTCGGTTCCGTGTATGTATTCTTGGAGAGTGGTCAACCCGTCTCCGTCAGTGTCAGAATTGGAATCGACCCCACTATGTCCGAAATACTTTATCTCCCATGCATCAGCCAGTCCATTGCTGTCCGAATCGCCGGGGACACTCAAGCTGCCGCCGTAAGTCGTGGTAGTAAATGTCATCTGAGCGTTACCTGCCGCGAGAGCGATTGCACTGGAAATTCCTGGAACCCACGGCTGCTGATAAAAGACTTGAGCGTTACCGTTTGAGTCGGTGACTAGGTTAAGTGTGGTGGCATGAGGAGACCCGCCGGTTTTGTTCAACGCGAGCTGGCCACCTCCGCTCTGTACGATGAAAGTGACTGGAGCATTGGCCAAGGGAGTGGTGCCTGCGGCGTTTCTGACCGAAATAACCATAGGCAGGTCGTTGAATAATCCCGCAACGCCGTACTGATTATCGCCACGGCCAACGAGCAACGTTGGCGCAGAAGCGTTGAAATAGTCCGTGGGATTGGAACCAGCATGAAACTCCTGCAAGTTCGTCAAGCCGTCACCGTCGGCGTCGGCATTAGGATCAACTCCAATCTGCCCAAAATGCTGCATTTCCCAAGCATCAGGCAGCCCGTTATTGTCCGTATCCAAAGTGCCGCCGCCGGATGGCACGATTGGATTAGTCCCGAGGATGAATTCCTGAACGTTGGTATAACCGTCATGATCGGGGTCGTCGTAACGATCATTCACCGACAGATTCAGTCCATAGGCTATTTCCCAAGTATCATTGATTCCGTCATTATTGATGTCGGTAGTGAGGGGATTGGTCCGGGTGACCTGAATATGGTCCAGCCAAGCGGGCTGACCATTGCCGTTTGAAAATGAAAAATAGCTCAGCGAGGGATAGCCGAGCTCCAGATCTACCGCTTTCATGTGGCCATCGAGGTAGAAATCCAACAGTCGGTTCGAATAGTCCATACGAAGCGTATAGCGGTGCCAACCCGTCATGTGATCCGCGGGCAGTGGCAACAGGATTCCTGTGGAATTATAGGAAAGACCGTCTCCTCCGGTGGCAGCCGTTAACACCTCAGCTGAGGTTCCGCTCCCATCCGCCTGCAACGTGAATGCGACGCCACCCAGAATAAAGCTGGGCTGGTTATTGGAATTATTTGTGATCGCGAGTTTCGCATAAAAATCCACAAAAACCATTCCACTGCTCACCTCAGGTGAGATCAAATGATAGCGGTTCGAGTTGGTTTCGAATCTCACCACATTAACTCCCGAAGGCGCATCAGGACTGCTTTCAATGGAAGCTGGCTGATAAGTCGGTAACCAACCCTGCTGCGCGGCCAGTGATCCCGCCACATAACCGCCGCTGGTTTCGAAGTCCGCGATAAAAAGTGGTGGCGGCAATGTCGTGGCGCTGCCCACGCTCGTGGTTATGAATGTGACTTGCGCGCTGCTTGCGGTCACTATGATCTGACTCTGGGTGTTCGCAGCGGATGGTTGAGCGTAGAACACTTGTGCGTTGCCGGACGCTTCAGTCGTAACAGTGAGAGAAGACGAAAGCCTCGATGAACTGGTATTAAGGAGTGCAAGTTGACCGCCGCCAGACTGTACCGTAAAGGTTACTGGAGCATGAGCCAATGCCGCTGAATCCGCACCTTTCACCGAAACGCTTAACGGTTGGGTGTTGAATTGTCCGACGTCCCCCGTCTGATTATTTCCACCGACAATGGTTAGAGTCGGAATCTGGCCGTTGTAAAAATCATTCGGATCGGCGCCGAGGAGGTAAGATTGAATAACGGTAACGCCATTGCCCGTAGGCGAGAGTTGGCGATTGTCAGCGGCCAGCGAGAGGCCGTGGGCTGTTTCCCAGACGTCGTCGATGCCATTGTGGTTTTCATCAGCGAAGAGCGGATTCTGCGGTCCAGCATAAAAAGCATCAAAAGCCGAGACCACTGTACCGTGTCCGTTTACACTGAAGTCAGTTAGCGAGAGGGCGGCGGCATCGGCAAAACCAACGTCTGCTGCAACCATCCGACCATTGAAATACAGATCCCATTTCTTCGTGAGATAATCTTCGCGCGTGGTGAGCCGGATCCAGTCATTAGTTCGACCATTCGCATCAGTCGCGACGTTCTGACTGGTTGGATACCAGCCGACTCCTCCCCCAAAAACCCAGAGTTGGGCGGGCGAAGACGTGCCCACAAGTGCGACTTGAGCAGCGGGCGTGCTGAACATCACCGCCGCCGTCGGGGCGGCTCCCGCCACCGGATTGGCCATAAAATCAACGAAGACTGTCGAGCCTGCCGCGGCGGAAAAACTATGGGAGAAAATTTCCGTGGGTTGAGCGGGCGCAACGGATAATTCTTGCAGACCGCCCGAGGTCCTAGAGGGAACGATCGTGACTCCGTTAGTAGCAAACCAGCTGAGTTGCCCGTTGAGTGCTCCAAGATGAAATCCTTCCGCGGGTTCGAAATTGGCCACAACGGGCAGAGCGGCTGCGCCGGAATTTACGTTTACCATCACCGTGGCAGAAGTCGATTGATTGCCGGAGTTATCCGTCGCTACCGCTGTAATTGTGTAGATTCCGGTGGAGAAAAGGGTGAGAGGGAAAACGAAAGTAGAAGGTGGCGTTGATGGAACGAGGACTTCGCCGAGGAGGTTGCCGCCTTCGTGGAATTCAACCTTGGTGATCGTGCCGTCGCTGTCGGAGGCATCGGCACTGAGGGTGATGAAGCCGGGAGCGGTGGTGCTGGTACTATCTGCGGTGAGGGTTACAGTCGGAAACAAGTTGGGATTGTTGACGGTGACCGCCACAGGCGTGGAAACGCTGGAGGCATTTTGGTTATCGGTGGCGCGAGCCGTTACGGTGTGCAAGCCAGCGGGCAGACCCGTTGAAAGCGTGAGGGAGAACGTCGAAGGCTGACCGGAAACAGGTACCGTGGTCTCGCCCAGCTTAGTGGCCCCATCAAAAAACTCGACCTTCGTAACGGTGCCATCGCTGTCGGTGGCCGTAGCGATAAGCGTGACCGCGAACGGAAGCGTGTAGCTGGAGTTATCGGCGGGAGCGGAAAGCGCCACCGCAGGCGGAACATTGGGTTTGGCACTCGTTGTGACAAAGAGGACTGCGCTGTAGCCGGAAATATTGCCGGCAGCGTCACCAGCCTTGATGCGCATCGATGAGGTCGTGGAGGGAGTCAGACCGAAAACATTGAAGCTCGCGTTGGGTGTATTCCCAATAAGCACATTGCTGCGGTAGACATCGTAGCCCGTAACCCCAACGTTGTCGGTTGAGGCGGTCCAAGTGAGGGTGAAGGAATTATAGGTGACGGAAGCGGCGCTAAGACTCTTGGGCACGGTGGGCGCACTGGTATCGGCAGGCGTGGACACGGCAAATAATACGCTGGGGTCAGAAACATGCCCTGTGCTATCGTGCGATGTCACCGTGATGCTGTAGGCAGTAGCGGGTGTAAGGCCGGAAAGGGACAATGACCGGGTGCCAGGAGAACCGACTAGAGCCCCGTTCAGATAAACGTAATATCCGCTAATCCCACCGGTGCCACCCAATGATGCGGTCCAAGTAATCTTGAAGGAGGCGGGCCGAAGATTGGTGATGGCGAGACCGGTCGGAATGGAAGGTGGCAAAGCGAGCGTCCGAACGACAAGCGCTATACTCGCAGCGGAAAGATTGCCGGCGGCGTCCGTGGCGCGAACCGTCATGGGGTGGTTCGTATCAGGCGCGAGGGCCGCGACATCGAAAGTGGTTGTAGGCGATGATCCAACCAGCACGCCCGCACGATAGATGTTATAGCCCGTCACACCGACGTTGTCGGTTGAGGCTGTCCACGTAAGCGTAAATGACGTGGTCGTGAGGGCGGAGGCCGCAAGCGTAGTCGGGCGGGCCGGAGCCGTTGTATCAGCGAGCGTCGTGACGAGCAGTGCCGTACTCGGAGTGAAAATGTGCGCGGAATTATCGCGAGCGACTACCGTCATACTATAGCTGGTCGTGGGGGAAAGTCCGGTGACGGCGAATGATCGCGTAGTCACGGAGCCGAGCATGACACCGTTTACAAAAACATCATATCCGGCGATGCCACCCGTGGCTCCAACGGCTGCAGTCCATTGCAGGGTGAACGAAGTCGCCTTGAGCGCGGTAAAGCTCAGAGTAGCCGGCGCAGCCAACGCCGCTTCAACCTTTGTCGTGAGCGAAAGCCCGAACAAAACACCGATCAAAAAGCCGGTGCGAAGGATAAAGTTGAGCATTAATAGGGTGAAACTCCCATCACCGGCGCGAACAGAAAGTTTCACTGTGGCTAGAAGGCTCGGTCGTTCCCTTCCGGCAAGTTTAAAATGAAATTTCTCCCAGTTTTTAGATGAAAAAATTACGCACCCGATTCGAATCGAGATGAAGTGACAGAGCTAATTTCAAAATCACTGATGAACCGTATTAGCGTAGTGCAAATATTACGATTCTAGCAATGACTGATGCAACATGATCGAAGCGTTCGCAATTCTTCTGGTGGTGGGCATTTCACTCGCGGTTTATGTTTTTGCTTGGGCAGCCGCGCGCGAATCCGCCCGGCGAAATCCTTCCGGGGCCTACGATCAGCTTCTGCAACATCGCGAGATCCTCAGCCAAAAGCTGATTCGAGGAAAACGTGAACATTGGGACCGGGTCATGATGGATCAACTCACTGCCCGCCTCGCCGACGTGGATCGCCAGATCGCCGAAAAAATTTCGCCAACCTGATCCGTGCTCTTCCAAGCACAGCGATGATCGCATAAGCTGATTTTCACCAGCATCGGAGCGACCACTTCAACTGATCGGAATGGTTTCTCGCGAAGGATCCGAAGGGAGCGAAGGAACCGAAAAAATCCCCTAACCGAGACGGTGATTTTTTTTGGAGACAGATCTAAGTCTCGGGATAAATCCTGCGGTACGGCAAGAAAACGTAACATAGCTCCGGCAAAATTCAGTCGGCATTAGCTCCAATGAGACTATAGCATCCCGCGCCCTTCGAATCCTCCCGCTGGCTCCGTGTCGGTACTCGGTGCGCTCGGTGAAACTCAGCTTCGTTCCTCCCCGATTATTTTGTACCGTGCTCGTCGGCTGATTGCGACTCGCTTCGCCAGCCATCCCACTAAACCAACCGCTCGCCAGCAAAGCATTGCACTGACCGCTGGGGTGACTAACTTTTCAACCATGCGCTTTCTGAACTCGGCCTGCCGGGTGCGCAACTCGACCATGCCAAAGCGCGCCTGATAA
>JANYFP010000245.1 GCA_025362555.1 Verrucomicrobiota bacterium | reverse complement strand
TGAAACCGGCGAGAGCGCGACGAATGTCATCCGCACCGCGCTCTGCGTTCAACCGCGCGACGGACGCCTCCATGTCTTCATGCCCCCGGCTTCCACGTCGGAGGAATACCTCGATCTCATCGCCGGCATCGAGACCGCCGTCAAAGGCATGGAGGCGTCCGTCGCGCGGTTGAACGCAGAGCGCGGTGCGGATGACATTCGTCGCGCTCTCGCCGGTTTCAGGGCGGCGGTTCGGATCAAAGGCGGGGGGCAGTTTAAGTTTTTGCTTAAATTCTCCCGGGCCTTGACCGGCGAGCAGCGGGGCTGCTCCCGCGCGCATGTAACGTTGGCCACTGTCTTCGGGCTGAACTTTGTACGGGAATTTCTTTGGGAGTTCGCCAAAAGCTTGGGATGGATCCTGGGGTGTGCCCCACGGATAATCTTTTTCGGCGACCCACGGAATGGAATCGATCGGCAGACGCAGGCCCATCGGGGAATCACCGGGAGTCAGCCAAAGCGTTTCGTCGTCGCGCAAAAACCAGGAGCCGGACATCCAGGCATTTTTGTTGCGGTAGGCCATGCGCTTGAGTGGCAGGATATATCCTGCGACCTCACCGAGGCCGCCTTCCTGGAAGAGTCGGGCGAGGCGAGCGCGCTCCTGCTTGTCCTTGATGTTGGATTTTTCCGCCGTGACGTTGGAAGGCAACCGGCGTTCTTTCCACGTGTAATAAAAAATGTCCTCGTGCCCGGGCATCAGATGCTTCGGATCGACGCCGATGGTGCGCGCGATGCGTTGGGCGAGTTCCTTTGCTTCCTTGGCACCGTGACCATAATTTTTTGATTCGTCGGCAATGAGGCCGTCGTCTTTCCAGATCGGCACGCCATCCTTGCGCCAGTAGGCGGCGAGGGCGTAGCGCGGCAACGGCTCGCCGGGATACCACTTGCCCTGACCGTAATGCAGCAGCGATCCGGGAGCAAATTTGCCGCGGAGACGCTTGATCAATTCACCGGAGAGCTCGCGCTTTTTGCGCGACATCGCCGTGAAATTCCATTCGGGGCCGTCGGGATTGTCGACAGAGACAAAAGTTGGTTCGCCACCCATCGTGAGGCGCACATCGTTCTTCACGAGGTCGGCATCAATGGCGTGGCCGAGGGTCGCGATCTGCGTCCACTGGTCCTCGGTGTAAGGCAAAGTGACGCGCGGAGTTTCCGCGATGCGTGTGATGGACATCTCGAAACCGAATTCCACTTCGGCTTCGTCCACGCCGCCAGAAATCGCGGCTGCGCCTGACGGTTCGGGCGAGCAGGCGAGGGGAATGTGACCTTCGCCGGCCATCAGGCCGGAGGTCGGATCGAGGCCGACCCAGCCGGCACCGGGGAGAAAAACTTCGCACCACGCGTGCAGGTCAGTGAAATCTTTTTCCGCGCCCGACGGACCGTCGAGGGATTTTACGTCAGACTTTAATTGAATGAGATAGCCGGAGACGAAACGCGCGGCGAGGCCGACGTGGCGCAGCGTGTTGACGAGCAACCAAGCGGAGTCGCGGCAGGAGCCATTGCCCAGCGTCAGCGTCTGCTCCGGAGTTTGTACGCCGGGCTCCATGCGAATCGTGTAGGCGACAATTTTATTGATGCGACTGTTAAGCGCGACGAGGAAATCGATGGTGCGTTGCGGCTTGAGATCGACGGAAGCGACGAGATCGGCGAATTTCGGTTTGCGCGGGTGGCGCCGCATGAAAGGCGCGACCTCGACGGCGAGCTTGCGTTCGTAAACGAAAGGAAATTGCTCCGCGTACGGTTCGAGGAAGAAGTCGAACGGG
Source organism: Verrucomicrobiota bacterium (assembly GCA_025362555.1). Classification (GTDB taxonomy): domain Bacteria; phylum Verrucomicrobiota; class Verrucomicrobiia; order Opitutales; family Opitutaceae; genus Lacunisphaera. The sequence goes on along the minus strand of JANYFP010000245.1, from coordinate 9,410 downwards.
TTGTAGACCGACATCTCTGCGACCAAGTCTACAGTCACCGAGAAGAGGCGAGTTTTATCAGGGGCGACGAGACGCGCCAGATAGTTACTGTGTGGGTCCTGTTGCCAGTTTAGGAAATGGTCAGCCGGCTCGATCTTGAGTGAGTAACTCAGGATGGGGGTCCGGCAATGCGGCGCCGGGCGCAAGCGGATGACCTGCGGCCCGAGGGAGACGAGGCGGTCGTAGGAGTAGGAGGTCTTGTGGTGGAGAGCGGCGTGAATGGCCATGGAGGGGCGTTTGAGTCTGATTAGCAGGAGTTGGGCCGCGCGAGCAGTCGATTACGAAAAAACACGATGGTGAAGGTATTAATGGATTTACGGGTGGATGATAAAGGCTTCGAGGAGTGAAATTTGAAGGGCATCCGGTACGGAATAATGCCGTTGAGAGTTCGGGTTGAGAGCTGAGCACGCGGCCTGCGAAGTGAAAATAACTCGCACATCGACCTACTGCGTTTGGGTTATTTCGGTTCTGGGCGCGTTGCTTCGCGGGGTGAGGGCACTCCGCCCACAAAACAGATAGAGCGACAGATCCGGAGTGCGTGGGGTCAGTGGCGTGCTGGTCACGCCACGGTTCGATCATGGCGCGGTGAGTGCGCAATCACCGGATCGAAGCCGGCCAGGCGCGGAGGCCTGCCGCTACCCAGTGCGATATTTCGCAAATAACGGCCTAAACTTGGCGGTATTCAACGAGGAGAGGTGCGGATCGCCTCGCACGCGGAACACAACGGTTGTGCGCGATCAGATCGGGGTGACCTTTAGGCGCGTGCGACGGTTATTTTATTTCTGCCGGAGTATCTCTTGGCACGAAACGCAGGCTACGGCCGGTGAAGACGAGCGCGGGCTGACCGTTGACGAGGGGTGGTTTGAATGACCAGAGCAGCATGGCTTCAATCGCCCGTGGGATCAGTTCCGGCGAGGCGGCGGATTCGACATTGGGTGCACGCACGCGGCCCTTTTCGTCGATGTAGAAGGTGATAAATACCTTGATCTCTTTTTTGTCGGCGGATTGAAAACCGTCGGGCAACCGGGGCAGGGCGGCATTGGTGAGCTCGAGCGGGTGGTCGAGATTTTTTTCCGCTGCTGCCGAGTAAGCCAGCGGGGTTGGGTGGTTTTTGTCAGAGCGGAGACGCGCGGCGTCCTGCACATTTACTTCAACCCGCGTGAGGTTTGGAGCGAAAACATAGCCAAGGTCATAGCGGGCGGGCACAGGCACGCCGTTCAGCTTCGCTGGTTGATACGTCAATGTCTTCGCTTCGTCTAAAAGGGCTGGGCCGAATACTTGGTCGGTGTAGCCGATGACGAGATAATCGGTCGCTTTGCCCTCGGCGTCGATCGAGACACTCACCACCGCGCTCCCGTTCATAATTCCGCGGTTGGCGGCGCTCCCGGGAGTGGTGATGTAGAGTTTGGCCACCTTTGGGCCCAAGCCCGCCGGTTGATAGTGACCGGCAGGAAAGGGAGGGAACCCTGGAGGATTGAGTCCTGCGGTTGTGCCTTGTGAGGCGAGGAGACAAACCAACGAAATCAGGACGAGGGATCGGCAGCCAAGACGGGGTAATGGGGAATGCATAGAGAGGATGGAAGGCGACAAAGACTTAACACCACAACGGGAGGAATCACGTCAGTTGGAATTCTCATTTCGTGACTGCCCCAGCGTGAGAGGAAATGGCCTGACTGCGAGAATCGAAATGGAGGGAAATCTTTAGCGTGTCACCCCGTTCATTTTGTGACCTGATGCGCCACGATGAGCCGGCCGAATATTCTATGGATTTTGACGACGCAATGGCGGGCGCAGGCGTGTGGGTACGCGGGGGATCCGAATGCCCGCACGCCGTGGCTCGACGGCTTGGCGAACGAAGCGATTAATTTCACGCAAGCCGTGACGCCCCATCCACTCGGTCCGCAGGCCCGAGCGGCTTTGCTTACTGGGAAACGGTGTCCGGAAAACGGGGTGAAGGGTTATTGGGATCCCTTGCCCGCGGCGGCGCGGACCGTGGCGCACGCCTTGGGGGATCGCGGTTACGCGACGGCGTATTTTGGTAAATGGCATTTGGCGGAGCGCGATCAAAATGCTCCGCTCGTCGGCGAAGTGCATGCCAAGATGATGGTGCCATCGGAGCGGCGTGGCGGATTCCAATTCTGGGAGGGATTTGAGGGCGGGTTTCTTTTGAATGATCCGTGGTTGCACGGTACGCGATTGGCGGAGCCCCGCCGTTTCAAGGGCTATCAGGCGGACGTCCTGGTGCAGCGCGCGGCGGAATGGATCGGCGAGACTGGGGTGCCGCGGGCGAAGAGCGGTGAACCGTATTTTTGTGTGTTAAGTTTGGAGTCACCGCATCCGCCGTATCACGCGCCTGCTGCACAGGTGCGGGAAATGGAACCGGCGGAAATGAAGCTGCGCGCCAATGTGCCGCTGGGAACCGCGGTGGAGCAGCAAGCGCGGACTGAACTCGCGGGCTACTATGCTCATATCGAGGCGACCGATCGTGCGATAGGGCGATTGCTCTCGGAAGTGGATTTAACCGAAACTACGGTGGTGTTTTCTTCGGTGCACGGCGATATGCACGGAGCGCACGGATGCTTTCGGAAGGCGTGGCCTTACGAAGAATCGATTCGGGTTCCGTTACTGATTCGCCAAAAACGGCAGACTGGGACCAGTGAATTGGAGGGCCGGAAAGACGAGAGTCCGGTCAGTCTCGTGGATTTGGGCCATATGGCCGTGGCCTGGGCCGAGGGAAGGGAGTGGCGGTGCAAACGCGACAGTGCCGAGATCAGCATGCCAGTTCCCTCCGGCCTGCCACAACAATGTCCGTACGCGTGGCGCGGGTTCCGCAGCGCTCAGCACAAACTGGTTTTGCGGGAAGAGGCCGACGGCACGGAACAGCCGTGGTTGTTTTTTGAATTAAGACGTGACCCCTTTGAAATGAGGAATCTCGTCGGCGATCCGACCCGGGCGCGAGAAATTCAAGCATTGCGTGCGCTAATGTGAGTCGGCCTGGCGCGGGGTGACGTCGCGGTTCCCCCGTAAAATCGAATGGAGTGCAGGTTGATTTTTGAAATCAAAGATTACTTCGTCGTCGCAGATAATCCGCGCAACGCGCAATCGGCGGTTTAGCGTCTTGCTGCGGAAACGAGCCGGGCTGCGACGCATAATTTTTGAAAGTGGCAGCCAGAAAGCGAGGTGTTCGAGCCAAGCGAAAAATTCAGTTCGGCTGACCCCAATTAATTGGAGATCCACGCGGGTCGCTTGCCCTGGTAGAACGAAAGGGGCGTCGAGACCTAAGTTGAAATTGCCCGGTGGTAGGTTGGGGAATTCGGCTACTTGCAATCCATTGATGATGAGCCGAAGTCCAATCGCGCGATTGGCGTACGCCCGTTTGGTTGGAGCTAACAGCAAAAACCCACTCACGAATAAATTACTGACGGGGAATCCTGCGGGGAGATGGAGGGCGGCTTGGTCGCTCAGCCAAGTACTAGCGACATCAACATCGTCGCGCAGAAATCCAGTTTCCTGATAATGAGCTGCGCCCTGCGGCGCGCGCGGGGCATTGGTTGGTTGGTCGAAGAGTCGGTCCCAACGGACCATTTCACGGTGGAGCGCACTCGTTAGGAGCAAGCGTGCAAAGCGAGGCGGTTGGCGCGTCCAACCTTTGGCGAAGGGCCAGGAGACAAGCGCGCGCCGGCCTTCGCGCGTCCACGGTTGGCTGAGGAAAGCTTCGACTTGCTGGCGCGCCCAGGTGTGCGCGCCCCAATAAATTAATTCGTCGTGCCAGCGCTGAACCAGCAGGCGGCTGTTGCGTTCGTCGCGTTCGTTGGTGGGACCGCGGGCGGCGCTGACATGATGGCGAACCACACTGGCGGTTGCGACGCCGCATTTCAATCCTTGGGCGCGCAGACGAAAGCACAGGTCGACGTCTTCGCCGCCATTTTTAAATTCAGGATCAAAGCCTCCGGCTGCTTCAAAAACGGAGCGACGGATCATCACGCAGGCGGCGGTGATGGCTGGCACTTCGATGACCCCTGACTCGCGCGGATGACGGCGCACATGGGCGATTTTTCCGTCGGGAGTGATCATGAGGCCGGCGTGGTCCAGGGCACCGTTGTCGAACCGCACTTGGAGATTTCCGATGGCGCCAAAAGTTCGGTTTTGCTCGAGCGCGGTGAGCATGGGTTCGAGCCATTGCGGGAGCAGAATCAGGTCGTTGTTGAGGAAAATTAATATCTCACCCGTCGCAGCTTCGGCTCCGCAGTTGCAGGTAGCGGCGAAGCCGAGATTTTTATCATTTAAAATTGTGCGGCAAGCGGGCGCGAGGGTTTCGAGCCACGCGCGGGTGCCGTCGGTACTCCCGTCGTCCACGAAGATGATTTCACTGGTGAGGCCGGACGGCAGCGTTTCGCGCAGGCTGACCAGCATGGCCTGCGTCAGTGGCAGGCAATTGTAGAGCGGGATGATGAAGGAGACCTGCATGTCAGGGTGCCATTGAATCCAAAATCCGGAGGGAGAGGAAGATGACCGCGAGTTTGCGAGGGTCGAAGCCGGTCACGAGACATTGAGTGTAATGGAGCGCGAGATGGTTTTCGCCCGCGAGCAAAGGGAGCGGGACGGACAGACGTTCCTTTTGATTCGTGCGAGGGAAGGATTGTTCCAGCAGAGTCACGCCGTTGAGTTCGACGCGAACGGTTTGGTTTTCCGAATAGGTCAAGCCCTCGGCAATGAAGTGCGCTTGGCGAGGGCCGGCTGATTCGATGATCAGTTGAGTGGTGGGAGCGAATCCCCAGTGAAAAGGCGGGAGGAACGCTTCGGGGACTGGACCTTCGGCATGGCCCCAGCCGGAGCGGGCGCTGAAGCCGGAGAAGTTGTCTTGAGTCACACTCCGGATTGGCGGAGGCGTTTCGGCTGGCGTGAGCTCACGGATGGCCGAATGAATTTCATGGGTGGAACGAATGGGGGCGGACCCGCCGTCGAGGAGTTGGCCGTGGCTAACCGCCATTTTTTCCACAAAGGGTAACAAGGCCTGTGCGACGCGATACCAGCCCGTCGAGTCGAGGTTTAGTCTGAGCGGCGTGCCGCGATACGCGATGGGTTGCAGTCGGAGCGCAGTTTCTGGCGAGTTAACCGTGGCAAAAAAAAGTCCGGGATTTTCCGCAAGCAGTTGAAAACCGAGTCGGTAATGAACATCCAATCCGGCCAGGGTTTTCCCTTCCCGTAGTTTTTGTAATTCCCGCAAAACTACGCGCAACACTTGATGTTGGGGCGAGCGCAGCGCGAGATGGCAGAGGAGAAAGTCGTTGGCCAGGGGGTGATCGGGCAGCGGTTCCTGTCCTCGATAAAGCACGTGACTGCCCTTGCCGGCAGAGATCTCCGGTTCCAGTGCGAGGCGGCGCGGGATCATTATTTTTTTGGTGCGAGGTGGCGACGATTGGCAGAAACGCAGGCGTGAAACAGGGTTGATGATCGCGGCGTCGTCCTCGTGCGTAGGGTAATAATTAAGCAGGAGTAAGCTGGCGGGATGATTGAGTCCGGCAATCGTCGCGAGATTTTCTTCCAGTGCGGCTCGGCTGGGGCCGGCTAGAATCTCATCCGCGTCCAAGGGCAGGACCCAATCTGCGGCGTGATTTTGCACCGCCAAGCGGGTCAGGTGGTTGCTGCGCGCCTGCTGTAAATTACCCGGCGCGTTGTCGGTGAAAAGAGTGATCGGCAATCCTTCCGCGCGGAGTGCGCCGAGAATCTCCCGGGTGCCATCCGTGCTGTCATGGTCAAAGATGAGGTGATGGTCGACCCAGGCAAGGGTATGACGCACGAATGCCTCAATGATATCGGCTTCGTTATTGACGATGGAGACTGCTACCAGGCGCATTTCGATAGTGTGTGGATTACAGGCGGAAAGCAGAGATTAAATTGCAGAATGGGGTTATTCCGATCCGTTGTGCCAGTGATTACGCGGGCTCGCCTGTTGGAGTCGCCGGGCGATATTCCATTCGCGGAGTTTCAGCCCGAATTCCGTCGTTGTCCGGCCACACGCTGAAGCGCCAGCCGGGGCGGGGCTTCGGCCTCGGAAGCTATTACGAGCGTTTATTTTTCCCGAGCTTCTCCGCGATTTCTTCGAGCGGGTAGGTGATGATTTCCGCGAGTGTCGGGTGATACCACGGGGCCCGGAGCATGTCGCCCACCGTGGCGCGCATTGCGAGCGGAGTGGAGAAGCAATGGATGAGTTCGCCCGCATCCTTGCCGACAATTTCTGCGCCGAGAATGCGTCCGCGCTTGGGCTCGGCGAGCACCTTGACGTAGCCGTAGTTGGCTTCCATTAAAATGGATTTGCCGTGATCGTTGAAGGGGTAGGAGGCGCTGACGTAACGCACGCCGTGCTCGACGAGATCACTTTCCAGCGCGCCGATAGTGGCGAGTTGCGGATCGGTGAAGACGACGTTGAGCAACAGCGAAAAATCGACGGGCTTGATCGCTTTGACTTTGAACGCGTGACGCGCCGCGAGTTCGCCTTGCGCAATTGCGATGTGTACGATCTCGGCCGGGCCGGAGCAATCGCCTGCGGCGTAGATGTGGGGTGCACTCGTCTGTTGCCAGCGGTTGATGATCACCTGGCCATTGGGGCGGGTCTTCACGCCGGCGGCGATGAGGCCGAGGCCCGCCGTGTTCGGTTCGCGACCGAGTGCGTTGAATAAGTGCGCGGCGCGGCGCACGATTTTCTTTCCATTGTGCAAAAATGTGACGCTTACGCCGCGTTTATCCTGCGCGACCGTTTGCAGATGGGTGCCGGCGAAGAGTTCAATGCCTTCGTCCACGAAGGCTTGTTGGACGACGGTGGAGGCTTCCGCAGAATGATCACGGAGAATATGCTGACTGCGCTGGATAAGGGTGATTTTGGCCCCGATGCGGTTGAGATATTGGGCCAATTCGCAGGCAACGATGCCGCCGCCGAGGACGATGACGCTCTTCGGAATGAAATCGAGGTCGAGGACATCATCGCTGTTCCAGCACTTGATCTCCTTCAAGCCGGGGATCGGTGGGACGCTGATCTTGGAGCCGGTGCCGAGCAGGAAGTTTTTTCCGCGGAGGCAAGTACCATCGGAGAGTTCGAGAGTGTGCGGATCGAGGAAGCGCGCGTACGCCTGATAGAGATCGAATTTTCCACTGGTGAGCGCTTTGACCCGGTAGCTCGCGAAATCGGCGATGATGCGTTTTTTTCGCGCATGGAGCGCAGGCATGTCGGCGCGGGCGCCGGTGACTTTGAGGCCGAATTTTTCGGCGTGCTGGGCGTGGTGGAGAATTTCTGCGGCGTAGATGAGGGTCTTCGACGGCATACAGCCGCGCAAGATGCAGAGGCCGCCGAGCTGTTTCGCCCCATCGACGATGGCGACTTTTTTCCCGAGGGCGGTCGCCACTCGCGCGGCATTGAAACCGGCGCTGCCGCCGCCGATACAGATGAGATCGTAGGATTTTATTTTGGCCACGGGGAGACTATGGAGCGAGCGGGGCGGTTAGTCCAATGCTGGATTGCTGAACTAACATAAATCGGAGAGGTGCCCGCGAAATACACCAAAAGGCGCGAAATGAGGAAGAGGGATTACTTACCCCAAGGACACTAAGAGAGCGAAGGCCGATCGGGGGCTTGCTGAAGATTGGTGCACTACAGAATGCACGGAACACACCGGAATGGTTTTTGGATTTGGATCGAATGGATGGATCAACTTTCTGTGTGCTCGGTGTATTCTGTAGTGAAAATTTCGGGGTTCCGGAGCGTGGTTTCGTTTGTGACCTTTGAGGGCGTCGTGGGCAATTGTCGGAGCATTGCAGCCTCAGCGGCCTTTACCGAATAACATAATGTGAATTGTTTTCAGTACGATCGAGGCGTCGAGGACGAAGGAGAAATAGCGGATATAATAGAGGTCGTATTCCAATTTATGGAGCGTGTCCTCCAAGTTGGCGCCGTACGGATAGTTCACCTGTGCCCAGCCGGTAATGCCAGGCTTCACGAGATGGCGGAAATGGTAGCAGGGGATTTTCTTTTCGTAGTCGTTCACGAGCCGCACCCATTCGGCGCGGGGCCCAATGAGGCTCATGTCGCCCACGAAAACGTTCCAGAGTTGCGGGACTTCGTCGAGGCGGCTGGCGCGGAGAAAGCGACCGATGCGCGTGATGCGCTGGTCGTTGGCGCCGGTGTACATGGCACCCCCGGTTTCCGGGCGCATCGTGCGAAGTTTGACGATGTTGAAAAGCCGGTGGTTTTTTCCCACGCGGGACTGCAGAAAGAAAACCGGCCCGCGGTCTTCCAGCCAAATGATGAGGGCAATCACCGGCAGCAAGGGCAGCGCCAAGACGAGGCCGAGGGTGGCCAGGATAATGTCGTTGAGCCGCTTCAAACGTTCGAAAACCGGCTCGCGGGCGATTTGAAATCCTTCTTGAAAGAGCCACGTTTGGTTGAGCCGGTAGAGTGGGATTTTTCGCCAGTAGACCTGATGGAAAAGTTCTAGCGTGTAGGTGGGGACGCCGGAAAAATGCAGCTCCACGAGCTTTTGCGCGACTAACGGCGGGAGTTCCTCGTTGGTTTCGCGGAGGATGATCGCGTCGATGTGGTTCTCGTATTGTTTCAGGTAGAGGGCGGCATCACCGAAGGGCGGCATGGTCGTCGTGCCGGGTTCGGGTTCATCAAGCCCGGGGACAAACGTGGAGTGCGTGGCATAGAGCACCGATTGCGTCATGCGCATGCGCCGACAATCCTGTTTGAAGGCGAGGCAATTTTCCGGACTGCCGAGGAAAAGAAAATAGCGGTCCTGCTTGTGGGCCAGATTTTGCTGATAGAATAATCGTCGATAGGCGAGGGTGAGTGGACTGAGGAGCAGGAAAGCGCCGACGGTGACCAGCCGGCTGTCCTGCAGTTTGAATCCGGCGGGAATGACCGCGTACGTCAGGAGCAAGGTGGACAGCATGACCATCACGAGCGCGATGATGTGGAGACTGGTGTAGGTCACCGACATCATGTCCGTGCGGCGACTGTAACCGTCGATCAGATACACGGCCAATACGTGCATGAGCAAGGGCAGTGCGAGGGGCGCGAGGCGGAGGTCGTGCAAAACGATGAGCCCCTTGGTCCAAGCCATGAAATTGTACGCGACCACGACGGCGGCGGCGTCCAGCAGGAGGAGGGCAAAGGTGATTTTTCGTCCCTGAGTCATTGACCGGGGCATTTACGTTCACGGCAGCGTGTAACGCAAACTGAACTTGGCGGGGATTGAAGCTAAATTTCTCCGCATAATCATTTCACCGGACGCACCGGAATGTTTATCGTTAGTCCGCGCGAATAAATGCACCTGGAGCAAATACAGTTTTAACGCGGAGGACGCGGAGAGCGCGGA
>JANYFP010000242.1 GCA_025362555.1 Verrucomicrobiota bacterium | reverse complement strand
CCGAAGATACCGAGCGCCCGGGCGCCCTTGATCTCCGCAATGCTGCCGGGTTTCATTGAAAAATTCGTGAAAAACGGCGGCTCCTGGATGTACGTCGACTGCGCGTCGAACGCGTAGACGTTTCCAGTCGTTGACGGAATCTCATTCCACTTGGGATTTTGTTCGGCGAAATTACTATAAAGCCGGCGGAAAACCTCGGGCTTGAGCGCCGCCTGCATTTGGTCACGCACTTCTTTCAGGCTCGGCCAAATATCTTTCAGCATGACCGGAACGCCGTCCTTGCCGGTGCCGATTGGATCCTTGGTCATGTCGATGTCGACGCGGCCAGCGAGCGCGAAGGCGACCACCAACGGGGGGGACATCAGGAAATTCGATTTGATATTCTGATGCACGCGCGCCTCGAAATTACGATTGCCCGAGAGCACGGACGCAGCGACGAGATCGTTCTTCACGACAGCTTCCTCGACGGGGGCAGCGAGCGGACCGGAGTTGCCGATGCAAGTCGTGCAGCCATAACCAACCGTCTGGAAACCGAGCTGATCAAGGTACGGTGCGAGACCGGTCTTGTTCAAATAATCCGTGACCACGCGCGAGCCGGGAGCCAGCGAGGATTTCACGATGGGATTTACCGTGAGTCCCTTCTCTACTGCTTTCTTCGCCAGCAAGCCAGCCGCGAGCATGACGCTCGGGTTCGACGTGTTCGTGCAGCTCGTAATGGCGGCGATCAGCACGGAGCCGTGACCGACCTTCGTGCCATTTACCTGAGCACTAACCGTGGAAAATTCCTCCGCTTTTTTGCCAAAGCCGCTTTCGGTGACGGGCTTGGAGAACGCGCTGACGAAGCTCTCCTTCATCTTCGGCAACTCGATGCGATCCTGCGGACGCTTCGGACCGGCCACGCTCGGGACGATCGTCGTGAGGTCGAGGTCGACCACTTGCGAATAATCGATCGCACCCTTTTGTGGAATGCCCCAGAGGCCCTGCGCCTTGTAATAAGCTTCGTAGGTGGCGATATGTTTTTCGTCCCGGCCCGTGGCGCGGAGATAAGTGGAGCACTCGCCGTCGATCGGGAAAAAGCCCATCGTCGCGCCGTACTCGGGGGCCATGTTGGCAATCATCGCGCGATCCACGACCGGCAGCGCGGTTGCACCGGGGCCGAAGAATTCCACGAATTTGCCGACCACTTTCGCCTTGCGCAGAATTTGCGTGACGGTGAGCGCAAGGTCGGTGGCGGTGACGCCTTCATTGAGCGCACCCGTCAAATAAACGCCGACCACGTCCGGCGTGAGCAAATAAACCGGCTGACCGAGCATACCGGCTTCGGCTTCGATGCCGCCGACGCCCCAGCCCACGATGCCGAGACCGTTGATCATGGTTGTGTGCGAATCGGTGCCGACGAGAGTGTCGGGATAATAGACGTCGCCCGCGCTGAGCACGCCCTTCGCGAGAAATTCAAGATTAACCTGGTGCACGATGCCGATACCGGGCGGCACCACTTTGAAGGTGTCGAACGCCTGCATGCCCCATTTCAAAAACTGATAGCGCTCACGATTGCGGGAGAACTCGAGATCAAGATTCTTCGCCAACGCTTCGGCATTACCCGAGAAATCCACCTGCACAGAATGGTCGACAACGAGATCAACCGGCACGAGCGGCTCGATGATTTTCGGATTCTTGCCGAGCTTCGCGACGGCGGAGCGCATCGCGGCCAAATCCACCAGCAAAGGCACACCGGTAAAATCCTGCAACACGATGCGCGCGACGACGAACGGGATTTCCGCCGTGCGGGCCTCCGTGGGTTTCCAGGCAGCGAGCTCCCGAATATTCGATTCCAGCACACGCTTGCCATCGCAATTACGCAGCACGGCCTCGAGGACGAGGCGGATGCTCACCGGCAGGCGAGAGATCGGAAACCCGGCCTGCTCAAGGGCGGGCAACGAGTAGAATTTCTTGCCACCCTCGAACGATTGCAGGGTGTTGAATGGATTCGGGAGATTACTCATGGAAAAATTGCAGTGAAATAGTGCAGTGAATTTGTGAGCGGGGTGCCCTCACCCCGCTGATTATCATGAGCGAGGCAGCGGCACCTCGCGCACAACCTTAAAACATTATTTGGCCAGGGCCGCCTTAACTGCTGCGAAATTAGGGAGGTCTTTCGGGGTCGCCGTCTGCTCGGCGTATTTGACCACGCCATCCTTGCCGATGACGAAAGCCGCGCGAGCCGCCGTGTCGCCCACGCCAGCCAACATCGGGAATACCACGTCATAAGCCTTGATGACCGTCTTGTTCAAATCGCTGGCCAACGTAACCGTGATCTTGTTCGCCTTGGCCCACGCCTCCTGGGCAAAAGGACTGTCCACGCTGATCGCGATCACATCCGCACCGAGATCGGCATAGGCTGAGATACCGCCCGTGACATCGCACAATTCCTGGGTACACACGCCAGTGAAGGCCAAGGGGAAAAACAAGAGCACCGTCGGCTTCTGACCGAAATTCGCACTGAGGGTGACGTCCTTCATGCCGTCAGCGGCCTTGGACTTGAGGGTGAAATCAGGGGCTTTGGAGCCAACAGCGATAGGCATAAGGAAGAGGGGATTTAGTTTCGAAGGATACAATGACCCGGGTCATTGCGTGGAATTGAAGAGAGTGAGACTCCAACCCGCGCCCCGCAACCCATTTTGCGCTGGTATCAGGCCAATTACTAAGCAGATCACGGCGATCATAAGTTTTGCTGGCTGACAGCAGATTGAGGGCCAGCCACGCCACGAAAAACTTCCCCTTGCCACTCCCCTGCCCGCCGCCAATAACCACCGTTATTCATGACAATTCTGGAAGAACTTGAATGGCGCGGCCTGTACGCCGATTCCACTGACCGCGAAGCCCTGACCAAACGCCTCGCCGAAGGCCCGCTCGCGCTTTATTGCGGCTTCGATCCGACCGCCGACAGTCTTCATGTGGGCAACCTCGTCCCCCTCTTCGCCCTGCGCCGCTTCCAGCTCCACGGCCACATCCCGATCGCCCTCGCGGGCGGTGCCACGGGCATGGTCGGCGACCCTTCCGGCAAATCCGACGAACGCAATCTCCAGACCCCCGATCAAGTCGCGCACAATATCGCCGCAGTTAAAATCCAACTCTCCCGTTTCCTCGATTTCACCGCCACCAAAAATCCGGCCCGACTGGTTAACAATTACGACTGGACCGGCGGCATCAGCTTCCTCGAATTCCTTCGCGACGTCGGCAAATACATCACGGTAAACACCATGATCGCGAAGGACTCCGTCCGCTCGCGCATGGAAGACCGCAGCACGGGAATTAGTTTCACGGAGTTCAGCTACATGCTGCTCCAAGGCTACGATTTTTATCACCTCCGCAAGACGCTCAATTGCGAACTCCAAGTCGGCGCCACCGACCAGTGGGGCAACATCACCGTCGGCACCGAGCTAACCCGCAAAAAACTTGGCGCGACCGTTTGGGGTCTCGTTTTCCCGTTGCTGACCAAGTCCGATGGCAGCAAATACGGCAAGACCGCCACCGGCACCGTCTGGCTCGATCCGAAGAAAACGAGTCCGTACCGCTTCTACCAATTTTTCGTCAACGCCGACGACGCCGACGTCGTGAAGCTCCTCAAGACGCTCACGTTTCTCACGCAGGAAGAAATCACCGCCCTCGAAACCGAGCTTAAAACAAACCCCGGAGCCCGCGCCGCGCAAAAAGCCCTCGCGAAGGAAATGACTACGCTCGTCCACGGCCCCGACGCCCTCGCCGCCGCACTCAAAGCCAGTGAAATTCTCTTCGGTGGTTCCTTGGATGGAGTCAGTGAAGCGATCTTCAACGATGTGGTCGGAGAAGTGCCGACGAAGGATCTCGAATCAGTGAAACTCGAAGGTGCGGGCTCAGGCATCGCTGATTTGATCGTCCACGCCGGTCTTGCCCCCTCAAAAGGCGCCGCACGAAAAGACCTCGAAGCCGGTGGGATCTACCTGAACAACAGCCGCACCGACCACACACGTTTCGTCACGATGAGCGACCTGCTGTTCGGGAAATTCCTCCTCCTCCGCAAAGGCAAACGAAGCTACGCGGTGCTAAAAGTCATTTAGGTTCTTGTTGAGACGTCCGCCGATTCACTGAGATGCGACTACTCCAAAACTGTAGGGCTGCCGCTTGCGGCACGCCTCCCTTGTTTCCGCCAGACGCCAAAATATAAAAGCTTGGCAGATCGAAACCGATGCGGCGGACGGCAACTCGACGGTGGAAGCGAGCTTGCTCGCGACACCCCCACGCCAAGTCGCGACTAATCCCACTCTCGCCGATTCAAGTAAACAACTCGGGGCAAGCCCCGAGGCATTTCAAGCCGAAGCAAGCTTCGGGGTATTGGACCCAGAGCGAATAAATCACTTCAACTAGGCAAAAGCCACGGCGCGCTTAACTCTCTGTCTTTTGAGCGCTGAAGCTCGCCTTGCCAAGAACCGCTCACCGGCTACCGTCCGTTGAAATGACACTGCTGCAGATTCAGCGTAAAGTGAAAGCGTTGCCGCGCTCCGAGCGGCTCGCCCTTTCCGCTTATTTGAAGCATCTCTCCCGGGCCAAGAGCGAATCAAACAAACAATCGCTGGATGCCGCAGCGAAACGCATGGCCAAGGGCGAGAAAATGACACGCGCACAATTGCAGCGCCTGCATCGATCACTCCGGACCACCGGAGTATAATGCCCGTTTATTGCTACGCGTTGGGCGACGAAGCCGTTCTTAGCTTCACTTCGTTACCGCCGAGACAAAGAATAAAACTACTGCGCATCTTTGATCGCCTGACTTGTGTCCCAAACCAAGAAGGTGACTACCAAGAATCCGGCGCTTCCGCCAGAATCTACGAAGTAAAATTTTTCAACAATTTGCTGCTAACTTGGTGGGTGGATCACTCGAAACTGAAATACGAATCATCCGCATAGAACGCATCGACTGACCTGAGCCAAGATCATCCGATTCCGGCACTCCCATCTCGATCCCAC
>JANYFP010000240.1 GCA_025362555.1 Verrucomicrobiota bacterium | reverse complement strand
CATCGACGCCGGCGCGCCACGTGAAGTCAGCGGGTGTGAAGCCGTGCACGGCGAGAGCCGCCGCAGCGTTGGCGAAGCGCGCTCCATCCAGGTGGACCGGCAGTCCATGCTTTTTGGCCACGGCAGCAAGTGCCCGAATTTCATCGACCGTATAAAGTGTGCCCCATTCGGTGGATTGGGTGAGCGAAAGTGCACCGGCTTTTGGGTGGTGAACGTCGGTTCTTTTGAGGATGGCACGTTCGACCTCCTCCGGAGTGAGTTTTCCGTTGGGACCGGCGGCCGCGATGAGTTTGGCGCCACCGGTGAAGAATTCCGGCGCGCCGCATTCGTCCGTATCAACGTGGGAAACCGGATGGCAGATTACGCTGTGGTAGCTCTGGCACAGGGCCGAGAGGGCAAGAGCATTGGCCGCCGTGCCGTTGAAGACAAAAAACACTTCGCAGTTGGTCTCGAAGATTTCGCCGATTAGTTTTTTGGCCCGCTGAGTCCAGGGATCGTCGCCATAGGAGGAGACGTGATCAGAATTGGCGGCGCTTAGTGCCGCCAGCGCCTCCGGGGCCAGTCCGGCGGTGTTGTCGCTGGAGAAGGTGTAATCGTGACGGACGGAATCAGGCGGAGCAGACATGACGCATTTAAGGTGTGATTATTCGCGCGGATTGAACAGAGCGAATTTCTTGCAACCCCGGAGTGATCGGGCCGTAACCTGAACTTGCACCGGTGCGCGGCGCGGTATTCGTTAGCGCCCAACGAATGACGGCGGCGGCGATCAATCTTTATCTGGTGGGTTTTATGGGCACGGGCAAAAGCACCGTGGGGCGGCAGCTGGCCAAGCTGATGGATTTTCAATTTCTCGACAGTGATCACGAGATCGAGCGCGTCGCGGGGAAGCCGGTGTCGGCGATTTTCGCTGAGCAAGGTGAGCCTGGTTTTCGGAAGTTGGAGCGGGAATTTGTCGAGGGCGGGCATCCGGAGCAGGGTTGCGTGGTGGCGTGCGGTGGCGGATTGGTGGTGCCGGCGGGCATGTTGGAATTGCTGCGCAGTCGTGGGATTGTGATTTGTTTGCATGCACCGATTGAGGCCATTTTGCAGCGCATTCTGCACACGACGCACCGGCCGCTCATGCAGGGCGACGATCCGAGCAAACGGTTGCGCGAGCTTTACGCGCAGCGGGAGGAACTTTACCGGCGGACCGGTACGATGATTCTGACCGACAACCGAACCTTGCGGGAAATCGCCGCGCACGCCCTGCGGGTTTACCGGCAGGAAGCGGCGGACTTCAAAAAATGACCGCCCCGGCCGGGCTTAAGATCGACGGGGAGCAACGCGAGCGCTTGCGCGCACGCCTGGGTGCATTGGGTTTTGACGAAGTGCGGTTTGCGCACGCGGGGGGCGAATCGGGTCGTGGTTTGAGGGAGTGGTTCGCGGCGGGCATGCATGCGGATATGGCGTGGATGGAACGCACCGTGGACAAGCGCACGAAGGCGGACTTGGTGCTGCCCGGCGTGCAGAGCGTGATTATTCTTGGCGTGAATTATTGGTCTGGTGCCTCGGTTGATCGCCAGCTTACAGCGTCGGATAAACCGCGGTGGGCGCGTTACGCGTTGCACGAGGATTATCATGACACGATGAAACCGGGTTTGATTGCCGCAGGTCGTTTGCTGGAGGAAATGGCCGGAGTGGGTGAGGAGGATTATCGTTATTACGTTGATACCGGTCCGGTGTTGGAGCGCGGGTGGGCGGCGCGGAGCGGGCTGGGGTTTCGCGGCAAAAATGCGATGTTGATTTCCAAAACCCACGGCAACTGGCTTTTTCTCGCGTCGATTCTGACCCGGGTTGCGATCGCGCCGGATGAACCGTTGCGCAAGAGCGTGCGATCGCCCGAGGAAGGTGAGCAAGCGGGACTGCTCTGCGGCAAATGCACCCGCTGTCTCGACGCGTGTCCGACGGATGCTTTTTCGGCACCCGGAGTGGTGGATGCGCGTCGCTGTATTTCTTACCAGACGATTGAAAATAAGGGAATTATTCCGCGCGAACTGCGGCCGGGAATTGGGGCGCGGGTCTATGGCTGCGATGTTTGTTTGGAGGTGTGCCCGTGGAATCGTTTCGCGCAACAGGGCCGGCAGATGCTGTTGGCGGCACGTCACGATCTGGCCGATTTGGCCTTGAAAGAAATTCTCGAGATGACTCCGGATCGATTTGCCGAAGTATTTCGCCACACGCCGATCAAGCGGCTGAAGTTTACCGGATTGTTGCGCAATGCCTGTGTGGTGGCGGGAAATTCAGGCGACGTGAGTTTGGTGCCATCGGTGCTGGCGCTGGCGTTGCACGCGTCGGCTGTGGTGCGAGCCCACGCGGTGTGGGCGGTAAAACGACTGGCCGGGAATGATGCGATGGCGATGCTGGCTTCGGCCCGGGCGCAAGAAACAGACGCGCTCGTGCTGGCGGAATATTAGTCGGACTGATTTTCCGGGCGGAAAAGTTCGCGCATTTTTTCGGTGAACCCGACGGGTGGGCGAATGGGCTCGCCGGTTTTGTTAATGAATCCGTGGACGGTGAATCCCGTGACCAGTAAATCGTCGCCCCGCCGCACTTCGTAATCGAGGCGGATGCGGAGGAGCGGGCGTTCTTTCACCCGGGTGATGATGGTTACGGTGTCATCATAGACTGCAGGTTTGAAAAATTTCGAACCGAGTTCCACGACCGGCAGCAGATAACCTTGCACTTCAAGTTCGCGATACGGGAAGCCGCATTCCTTCAGGAGCGTGGTCCGACCAACCTCGAACCACGGCAGATAATTGCCGTGGTAGACGATCCC
>JANYFP010000225.1 GCA_025362555.1 Verrucomicrobiota bacterium | reverse complement strand
AAATCAAAGGCCAACACGCCGTGCGCCGCGCCGTCGAAGTCGCCGTGGCCGGCGGCCATAATTTGCTGATGATCGGACCTCCTGGCTCGGGAAAATCCATGATCGCCAAGCGAATTCCCGGCATCATGCCGCAACCCACGCTCGACGAATACCTCGACATTTTGCGTATCCACTCGGCCGCCGGACAGACGATGCAGACCGGCTTACACTTCTTAAAACGCCCGTCGCGCGCGCCCCATCACACGATCTCCGATGTCGGTCTGCTCGGCGGGGGCACGATTCCCGGGCCAGGTGAAATTTCCCTCGCACACCACGGCGTGCTTTTCCTCGATGAGTTACCCGAGTTTAAACGCTCGGCCCTTGAAGTATTACGTCAACCCCTCGAAGAGGGGCATGTCTCGATTTCCCGCAGTGCCGGAAAAATCACCCTCCCCTGCAACTTCATGCTCGTCGCCGCAATGAATCCCTGCCCTTGCGGCTACCTCGGCGACGCTAAGCATGAATGTCGCTGCTCGCCGACTCAGATCCAGCGTTACCGCGCGCGCATCAGCGGCCCGCTGCTTGATCGAATTGATCTCCACATTGAAGCGCCCGCGCTTTCGATCGCCGAATTGCGCAACGATAAGCCCGGCGAATCCTCCGCCACGATCCGGCAGCGCATCGCCACGGCGCGACAAATCCAATTGCAGCGTTTCGCCTCCAGCAAAATCACCGCCAACGCCCGCATGTCCGTGCCGCAGGTCAAGACCCACTGTGCGATCAATGCCGCGCTCGGTGACTTACTCCAGCAAGCAATGGAGCAACTCTCGCTCTCCGCCCGCGCCTACGACCGCATATTGAAAGTCGCCCGCACCATCGCCGACCTCGCCGCCGCCGAGCGCATTGAGTCCAACCATTTGCTAGAAGCCATCCAATACCGCAGCCTCGATCGGAACGTGTTTTATTAGGCGATGATCAGCCAGGTAAAGGCCAACCGGCGACACAAGAAATTGCATACCCTAGGCTACTTCCGCTCCAGCCACAACTGAATCGAATCCACTGCGCGATGGAGCAACGGCGGGAGTTGTTTGAGGGCCTCGTGGCACCCGGGCACATACCGGTCGGCCAGCCAAACGATCAACGCGAGGAAACAGAGTCCCGCGAGAAAATCGCCGAAGGCACCAAAGGGCCCCGTCAAGCGCGGACGTCGTCCGCAATCCCCCCACGCACCCCATTGTAGAATCTTCACCGGCCATGCGATCATGTTCCACAGCACGATTAATGCGATAATTCCGACCCAACGCGGCATGCTTGCCGGCAATGTCACTCCGAACACCGCACCAGTTTTCACCAGTGAGAATATCGCCCACAGGGCAATAACCGTGATAAAAGCGTTGATAATCCAAAAGAGGAACACCCCGAATCCATTCCCCCAATGATAAGGCGGCTGCGTGGGCCACGGAGGATTCCAGGCATACGTTTCTGCCTGCGGCTGGCAGTTCGCTCCGTACTGCCAGCCGCGCATCTGCCGCTTGAATTTTCGCTTCCACTCCCGGTGCGACTGCCGGTCGTGAAACGTTTTCATTCCCTCATAGTAACCGGCCTTGGCCCGCCGGATGAATTCCTGAGTCGTCGCGGCCACGCCCGAAGCAGCAGATTTTTCCGCTGGGGTTGTCGCCAAAGGTACAAGCAACACCAGTATCAGGTACAAAAGAATTCCGATTCCCCAACAGAGAGTGAGAATAACGAAACCAATCCGGATTATCGTAACATCAAGATTGAGGTGAGCGGCCAGACCGTTGCAAACACCGCTGAGCATGGCCCCTTCAGGATAAATCCGATACAATCGTCGGGCACCCTTAGGTTCGCCATCTGCATCTATGCCAGCGGCGCTCGCCTCGCCCTTACCCCGAGCCGTGCTCTCAGATGAATGTCCTTCAGCCGCAGAGCCGTCTTCAACCGGTCCCATTTCCGCGATCACGCTCGTGACTTCCTTGGTGATCACGACCGTCTTGTTCGCACCGAGCACTGCCCGGAATTTTTCCGCGATGGCTTGCTCAATATCGGCAATAATCTCGTCCTTGTCCGGATTGCCTTCGAGCCGCCGGGCGGCGTTGTCGAGGTAAACGCGCAGGGCATCATAGCCGCTCTCCTCCAACTGATAGGCGTTACCGTTTAGATTTATGATAATGACTCGGTTCATAGGATGGATGGGTAGTTTCGATACTGGTGCTTATTTCTGTCCCAGACTCTTCACGGTGCTGATAATTTTCTGCCAATACTCCAAGGTCTCGCGCAACTGCTCCCTGCCCTTCGCCGTCAGCTTGTAATATTTCCGCGGCGGACCGGCTTCTGATTCCTTCCACTCGTAATCGACCAACTCTTCACGGCGTAATTTGCTGAGCAGTGGATAAAGCGTACCCTCCTGGGTCGTAAATTCCGTGGCATTTAACTCCTTCAAAATATCCGCCGCGTAGACGTGGTCGGCGGAAATAATTTTAAGGACGAGAAACTCCAGCAACCCTTTGCGGATGGAGGAGAATTTTTCGTTGATGCTCATAGGAAGATTACGGATCAGCTACCTTGCTTAATAAAGGTAGTGTTTTCAACCAAGGCTCCAGTCAAGCGAGAAAACGATGGGGTGCTTATCAATGTAGCGTGTCCTTCCGTCAGCCCGAGCGAGAGCGCGGGAGATCAGCAGGTCCGGAAGCCGTGCGCCCCGTTAATGAATCACGCTCACTCCTGCTCGAGCGACATCAGCTCAATGTTGCGGAACCACACGGGCTGGCCTTCCGCCTGAAGCGCGATGTATCCGAAACTCAGAAGCTTCGCCGCCCCCGCTTTGAAAAGATCGTCAGACGTGTGATCAGCGGGATCCAATTGCGGACGCTGATAGCGCAATACCTCTACGCCGTTGACGCGATAAATGACCTCCTCGTTGCCGTGAACTTCCACTTCGACGCGGACCCATTCCTCAGCGGGAAACGTGGGCGCACTTGATTCCACAATGTGCTGCGTGATCAACTTGCCACCCATTTCAATATTGGTGCCGGGGGTGCAGACGTTGCATGTCGAACGCCGCCCCTTCCCTTCGTCCGCGAGAAACTGCACCTCAAGACTCGCGGGAAAACCCTGATTCAGGCCCATACTTTGCGGAGATTGCGCGTGAATCATCACGCCGCTGTTTAAATTAACGTAGCTCGGCGCATCCGCCATCATCGATCCCGTGAAGCGATATTCCATGCGCAAGATATAACGCGAATACGCCACGTTGCTAAAAAGATGGCCGAACTGCTTGTCGAATTTCCCGTATTTATCGTAGTAGACCTTGATCATCCCGTCCTCGACGCGAAACGTGTCGGCATAATTTTCGCCGATGGAATGACCGGATATCTTGATCGTCCAACCCTCCAGATTTTTCCCGTTGAAGAGCGACACCCAGTGCCGGCCCGAGACTGGTGCATCGATCGCACGCACCAGAGCACAAGAGGCGAAAAACACGGCGAGGCAGGCAAAAGATTTTAGTGGGGGGAATTTCATCGGGGGTGAAAAAACGTGAACGCCCCGCAGATCGAACACAAAGTAAAACCCGTTCGCCCCGTCCCGAATTTTGCTCAAGATTTTGAAAAGTGGACGGGGTGCCCTCACCCCGCATTGGGGTCGGGAGGGATGCCTCGCCTTCTCAGGTACCACGCAAGCCTACCCCGTGTTCTTCAATCCGCCCGCGATGCCATTGATCGTCAGTTCCATCACGGCGTGCGTGGCGGCCTGATCACGCTTGCTCAGTTTACCGCTGCGCCGGCGACGCAGCATTTCCACTTGCAGATAATTCAGCGGATCAACGTACGGATTCCGCAACTTAATCGAACGCGCCAGCACCGGTTCATTTTCCAATAGCGTTGCCTGTCCGCTCACGACCAGCACCGCTTTCTCCGTCAGCCGGAATTCGTCGACGATGCGAGTCAGGATTTTTTCCCGAATGCGCTCATCGGTCACGAGCGACGCGTACACGCGAGCGATCGACATGTCGGCTTTGCACATCGTGAGCTGGGCATTGGCAATCAGCGTCTGGAAAAACGGCCACTGCCCGTACATCTCCCGCAATAGTTTCGCTCCAGCCGGACCGCGCGCCAAGATCGACTGCAAGCCACACCCGAGACCATACCAGCCGGGAAAGTTGAAACGGCTCTGCATCCACGAAAACACCCAGGGGATAGCGCGCAGATCAGCCACGCTGAAACTGCCCTTGCGCCGAAACGTCGGCCGCGAACCGAAATTAAGCTCACTGATCTCGTCGATCGGCGTCGCCTGCCGCCAGAAATCCAAGAAGTCGGGATCGCCCCGCACACATTGCTGATAGGACGCAAGCGCCGCTGTGCTCATCTCCTCCATCGCGCTGATCCAAGTCTTCGGCAGCGTTCGCGCTCCCCGTTGCGCTTCATTTGAACCCAAGAGAACACCATACGCCATTTGCTCGAGCACGCGATGCGCGAGATCGACATCGTGGTAACGCGTGGAAAGCACCTCGCCCTGTTCTGTCACGCGGATACCGCCGTCTTTCAGCCCGACCGGCTGCGCGAGAATAGCCTTCGCGGCCGGGCCACCGCCGCGCGCGATGCTGCCGCCCCGGCCGTGAAACAGCGTCACCTTCACCTTGTACTTAGCGCACACCCGCATGATTGCGTCTTGCGCCTGATAGAGCGCCCAATTGGCCGTGAGATAACCACAATCTTTATTGCTGTCGGAATACCCGAGCATCACGTGCTGGTGCCCACCGTACCACGTCAGCTCGGAAGCGTAGGCGCCATTTTCAAACAAGGCGGCGAGAACCGCCGGCGCACGATTGAGGTCGTCGAGAGTTTCGAAGAGTGGCGCAATCGGCAGCTGAACTCCGGCCCACGCTTGCAACAACTGAACCTCCAGCAAATCCGAAACCTCGTTCGTCATGCTGATAATATAAATCCCCACGGCATCCGCGCCGTATTCCCCTTGGGCTCGCGCCGCCAGGCGCAGCGGATCGAGCACCACCCGCGCATCGGGTGAAAGGGCCGCGAACCGGGCGGAATCCAATAATTTCGCCTCCGACAAGGCCGCCGTCAGTCGCGTGACTTTTTGCGTTTCATCGAGCTGTTCGTAGTCGGCCAATTGCAAAATCTCCGCCATCGCCTTCGCGTGCCACGCAGAGTGCTGCCGCAGATCCAATTTCGCCATGCCCAACCCGAAAACATTTACCTGCGTCAGGGCTTCTTGCAATTCCCCCGCAGCCAGCGGAGCGGCCGGCCCGTGCAACAGATCCGCCTCGATCGCGCGGAGAATATCCCGCACATCGCTGGCCGTCACCCGATCGGTTTGCCCGGCGGGTGAATCAATCAGGCTCACGTCGGCCTGCGCCAAAAGTTGTTCGCGCAGCCGCCGAAGAATGATCCGATACGGTTCATGCGGATAACGCCCGCCCACACGGGACATCAAGGCGGACGCCTCGCGACACTCCTCTGCCATGCGTCGAATGGTTGGGGAAAATTTCATCCGCCGGTCTGAAACGGTAATCGAGGCCGCCAGCTTCAACAACACCGCCGCTAGTTTGGCCGCCGCCCGACGTCGGTTCATTTGCAACACCTGCGCCGTGACCTCGGCTGTAACGCCCGGATTGCCATCACGATCCC
>JANYFP010000224.1 GCA_025362555.1 Verrucomicrobiota bacterium | reverse complement strand
GGCGCATCGTCACCATCTCGTCCTCGAGCGCCCAGTCATCCCACGCGCGGGCGAACTTGATTTCCGTGGGCTTCACCTTGCCGGGCACGAGCCGATTGGCCGGGAGATCAGGATGAGCGTCGGAGGTGCCCATCAGAAACTCTAGCGCCGGGACCACCATCATGACAGAATCATCCGCCGCGTGGTGAATCTCGACAGGCTGAATGACGGGCGACGCCGGAGTTGCCGGATGAGTCGCAGCAACGGAAGTCACAGCGAGGGCCGAAACCGTTTCCACGCGATGGTTCAGCCAGAACTCGGAACAGGCCGCAGCGGTCACAATAACCACGATGATGAGCAGCAGGCCTTTCATTCGATTGTCTCCAGATAATTAACCAGGTCGTCGATCTGCTGGGACGTAAGCTGCGACGTGCCGCCGTGCGCATCGCTCGCGATTCGCCCCCCGGTTTGGAGATGAACTTTTGCCGCAGGCGTGCCTTTCGGAATCATATAAGTCTCGTTGAAACCAATTTCCCGTCGACCCGGACGCTCGGGCGATCCGCCGAAGAGCGGTTCGTATTTGAACCAGCCCAGACCAGGCACCCCGGGAGCCGCGACGACTTCCCGCAGCGAACGAGCCATGGCATTGTGGAGAAAAAGCGGCGGCCGGTCCCACGCGCCCCGGAGTTGCAGCGGCGTAATGTGCTGGTTCTGCTCCGGGTTCTCGGCGCGTCCGATGTCCCACGGTTCCAAGTCGTGGCGAATCCCGGCCATATAATCGAGCCGGTACATGCTAATCAGCGTAAAGCCGGTATCGCGCACACTCAGCGCCACCTGCGGCGGCACGACTTGTCGCTCGTTGTTCACAAAATCCTTTTTGGCAAAATGCGGTGCCGGGTGACATGATGCGCAACCGAGCTGCGGGTGATTGAACAACGCTTTGCCGCGACGCACCGAAGCCGAGTCCTGATCGAACGGATTCGGCATCAACCGCGGCTCATGCGCCTGCCACTCGCCGACGAACCGCTGAAAATCCCGCAGCACAAAAGATTTTCCAAAATATTTTAACGAGGTGCGTCGGAAGAATTCCGCGCGCCGCTCCTCCAAATTCGCCTCATTGCCGGCCGCAGAAGTCGTCTTCGACTGGATATCCTGCACCGCGAGCACCGGAGCATGCGCTTCGATGTCGCGGTAATCACCCTTGCCGATCACGTCCTTGAAATCATCCGCCGGGCAATGCTCCATCAGCATCGAGCGCGGATCGTAAATCGAGAGCGATCCCTCGAGGAAGAACGGTTGAATGCCCCAGAGGCTCTTCTGCTGCGGCGGAAGCATGGTCGTGCCTTCGACGAGGTTGCCGACCTTGCTCTGCCCGGTGAGATATTCCTGGCCCTGAATCTGACTCACGCCCCAGCCGCGACCGTCGTTGAGTTCGCGATAATGGCAACTGACACACGCCTGATCATTGTCGCTTGAGAACGCCGACGAGTGCACCAGAAACTCCCCGCGCTCGGCACTGGTGATGCCCAGCGGCAGTTTGTAGAGTGCCGGATCAGTTGGAATCTCGCGCGATGCGCTGGTTGCGCGATCGATCACTGAGAGCGAGCTGCCATAGAAATTCGCCACGAACAGCTTTCCTTCCGACGGCGTACCTGGCACACCCGCCGCAATCCCAAACGGTTGCGCCCCGGTGCCGTAAGTGCGGATCGGTGTAAGAATATCGCTCGGATCCGCTGCATCGACATTGAACTGCAACTCCTGAACTTCACCGGATCCCTGCATGGTCACGAAAATCCGGTCGCCCACCACCACGGCTTTATCCGGCAGCGCACCCACGACACGCATCAGATCCGGCGGGATGTCTCCTTTCGTATCCGGATACATCGACTCTGCGGTGTCCGACGTGTAGCGCACCCAGTTGCGATGCGATTCGTAACGATTCGCCTTCAGCAAATAGTTCAAGCCGGATTTCGGCGGCGCCGCAGGGATCTGAAGCTTGCTGACGTTAATGACGACAAAATCGTTTTGAATGTCCCGGAATTTAACGTTCGCCGTACCGTCGGTCGCCTCGAAGGGCCCGAGTATTTCCTGCTGCTCCTTGGCGAAAACGGCGGCGGTGTCGGGATTGCGCCAGACCGTGTATTGTGACGCCGCGTTACCCTTATCCCACGTCTCACCACCCCATGGATCGCGTTCCTTCGCCGTGCCGAAACCAACGCCCATCGTAGTCACAAACAACCAATCGTCGCCGGTGGTCGGTGAACGCAGAATCTTCAGATCATTGGTGACATTCTGAATGTAGATCGCGCCAATCTCTTGATTGATCCGCGTGTCGATAATCGAGATGTCCTGCGTGCCGGTATTGCCGACGTAGAGATAATGTCCGTCCGAACTGAGCGCGACAACACTCGGCTTGCTGCGCGGATTGCCCACGTCGATACCGGGGCCCATCTGGGTTGAATCAATCCACCGGGCGATGGCCTGATAATCCTCGTCATGCGCCGGATCGCCGAACACGACCGTCTTGTTGGCGTGACTTTGGAAAAGCGGCATCGTGTCAGCATAACCGCCATCGCGCGTGCGAGTGACAGCGCGCAGCAACCGGCTCTCAGCGGCACGGCCAGGGATAACGTGATCGAGTGCGGAGATATAACTCGCGCGGAGGTCGGCGCCTGCGACAAAGCCGCCGCGTTTCACGTCGTGACAGGCGGTCGTGCCGCAGCTCTGCTGCATGATTCGACCAATTCCGTTCGGCGCGAAATAGGCGTGATCATCGAGTCCGCCGATCACGCGCAGCTTCGCGGAAAACTGATCGCCGTCAGCGTCGATATCGATGACGAAGACCTCGTCGAGGTAACGATTGGCCACCCACGCGGTTTTACCGTCGGGCGAAAATGTCATGCCCTGCGCATAAAAATCCAGGGGGATTTCGAACACGACCTCGTCACGCGTGGTGTCGATGACGCTGATAAAATTGGAAAAACGGTCGCCCACGAACAAGTGCCGGCCATCGGGATGCAGGTGCAATCGCATCGGAGCGGAACCAGCAGGTCCGGATTCGCCGGAAAGTTTGAGCGGAATGCGTTTAGTCATCTGGCCCGATGCGACATCATAAACGGCCACCTCGGTACCGGGTCGCATTTCCGACCCGAGCAGGCTCACGTAAGCTTTCGTGCCATCGCCACAGACTGCGACGTCGAACGGGTGATCACGGCGCGGTTGTGGTTCGGGTGCCGGATGCGGATTCGGAACCGGACGCAGATTTTCCCGGGTCCACGTCGCGCCGTAGGCCCATTGCTTGCTGGTCAACTTGCCAAAGCGGGAGGACGGAGTTCCAACATCGGCGCGCTGGACTTCCTGAGCGAGCTCCGGCGACAAAACCCCATAAGGCTGACTCATTCCACTGGGTTGATACGTGGCGCTCGGTTTAACTTTTTCCAGAGTGGCGTCCGCGATTGGTGGAAGCACCAGCGCGACCGCACTCAACGGAGCAATCAACCAGAGAATTGAATTCCTTAGATTCATCATAGGCTCCTCACATACGCGATCAGTTCATCCAGTTCCTGCGCGGTGAAACCCTTTGTGCGACCGTGCAGATCATTCGGATTGTACTCGGTAAACAGCGAATGCAGATCGGGCGCGCGACCGTCATGGAGGTACGGCGCGGTGCGATAGCAGCTCTTAAGCGTCGGAGTATCGAAGCGATTGCGGAAGTCATTCGGCGTGCCGAAACCAAGGTCGTGAAACTTCATGTCCGAAAAAATCGGACCGGGATGGCAGACCTCGCAGCCGGCGACAGCGAAGAGTTTTTTGCCCCGTGTGATCACGAGCGGATCGACGTTGCGGTACGGATTCGGCGCGCGGTCGGGATGCGAAAGATATTCCGTCATCGGAGCGGTAATGTGTGCCATCGGCACGAAGCCCTGAAATCGCTGGCCTGCGCCGACCCCATCCGCAACATCTGTGCGCACCCCGGCCCACATCAGGGGCGGCGTGAAGTGAGCGTCCTGCAGCGATTTATTATTCTTCGCATTGCCAAGACCGTCATTCGCGAGATCCCAATTCAGACCGTCGCTTGAAGTGTCCTCTTGATGGCAGCTCGTGCAACTGACCCAATTTTGATAGGTAATGCGGCCGTCATTGGCCAGTAGTTCGCCCTGGCGCCACTCCGACATTTCCTGCGGCGCCCCGAGTGAAATCGTCGCCCGAAGCGCACCAGTTTGCGCGTCGAGCACAGTGACGGTGTCGCTAAAATAATTTGCCACCAGCAATTCACCCGTGGCTTCGCTCAACACGAGCGAGCGCGGTCCGAGACCGCCTGACGGAAAACGCCGGGCGATTTTCTTTTGCTGAAGAATCTCCACGTCCTCTTCCAGCCGTTGGATCTCCTGCGGTGTTTTTGCCGTCGCGGCGAGTTCCAGTGCCGCGGGCACATCGACGAGCGCGATCTCGTGGATGCCGGCGAGGCTCACATAAAGCCACTTCGCATCCGCCGAGAGCGCGATGCCGCAGGGATTCGTCGCGCCGGAAAGCAATTGATCGAGCAGCAAGGTGACGCGCCGTCCCGGCTTCGTCAGATCCAGCACCGAGAAACCGTTGGAATTAATCCAGCCGCGCTCCAACTGGACCGTCGGCACTTCGTTATGCGAAACCAGATTCGCAAGGAATGCCCAGTGGCCGTCTTTGCTGCAGACAATCTCGCGCAGCATCGAGGCCCGCCCAAGATCGTAGCGTTCAACCTCACGGCCGTTGTTCGCGTCGAGGACCGAGACCCACGGTGAAAGACCGTTGGAAACGAGGAGTCGCGATCCGTCCGGCGTCAGAGTTGCGAAACGGGGTTGGCTGCCGACCGGTGTTTCTGAAAGAGTGCGCCCAGATTCGACATCAATCATCGACACGGTACTGGAAACCACATTGGTCACGAACAGACGGCCACCCTCTGCGGAAACACTCAGACCGCACGGCTCAAATCCAGCCGTTAGCGAGCGAACGACCTTCCCTTGCGCCAGATCAATGACGTCAATTTTTTCCGCCCACGTGCAACTCACAAACAGCAACCGACCGTCCGGCGAGAACGTCGCCTGAGTCGGGCGTTCACTCACCGGAATTTCCTGAATGACTTTTCGCGCCCGGACATCGATGACCGAAACGAGCGCGGCGGTGTAGTTGACGACGTAAGCTTTCCCTCCATCGGGCGAGAGGCAGATGAACTGCGGTGAACGGTAGCCAGGCGACGACGGACGTCCCGTTTCTGACGGGAAAGCAGGTGCCACCGGATCGTGCATTTCTGCCAGCTTGCGCGGGGTGCGCCGCCACTGGATGTAGCCCATGATCTTGGTCAACTGGTCATCGGCCATCACGCGGTGATAGGCCGGCATTTGCACGATCTGGCCCACAAGGAAATGCCGGGCGGCCGGATTATTCCACAGGCGTTTGGGATAACCTTCCATGATCCACTCGCGAAGTTCTCCGTCGTCGCGCACAATCTCCGCGTATTCCGCACCGTCCCACGCAGGAATGTGACCCTTGAAACTTCCCGGATTTGGCGCGCCACCAATCCCACCCGGCCCGTGACAGGCAAAGCACCCGAGCTTGGCGGCCTCGTGCCTACCCTCGTAAGCCAGCGCGGTGATGTTCGTGTCGAACGCAGACACCGCGCGGAAATACCAGAGAAGATCGGCCAACTCATTTTCTGAAACGCGATTCCGGTAAGCCGGCATGGGCAGGAGCGGCACGTGACGCGTAGTCCCTTCGACTTTCTTCAAACGGGCGGGTTGACCATCCAAAATCCACTCTCGAATTTCCTGCTCATTGACCGCCAGCGCGGAAACGGCGGGGTCATCCCATCCGGGAATCATCCCGCTGCGTGCCCCCGGATCAGCGACGCCACCACGCCCATCAACCCCGTGACAGGCAAAACAGCCGAGCTTCGCGGCAATCGCTTGACCGCGCAAAGCCGGGGTGGATTCAGCGTGGCGAAAACGCTGAGCAAAAAACGCTCCCCCTGCGGCAAGCACCAGCGCGCATAAAACCGCGACTGACCACTTCGTCCGTCTCTGCGAATTATTCCCCGCTGAAGGTGCTTCGATTTTGGTCATGCCAATAAAATTTCACGCAGCCACCGACCTCCGTGCCGGTGGATTTGGAAATCGCACGGGGTAACCCCATGCTGAATCCGGCAGGCAGGCACGCCTTCCGCTCCAGAAATGCCGCCAACTTCGGATACAATGAAGAACGCTAAAAGCACGGAACGAGGGAGTGATAGCTTCTCACTTAGCGCTGCAATTCGATCACTGATGCACCGGCCTTGAACGGGTGCTGCGTCTGTTTTCCATCGGGCCAGGTGACATCGATGCCCAACGGCTCGTTGCCGGTGGCATAACCAATGAAGGCCAGCGGCTCCGACTGGGAAAGATAACCGGACCCCGCGTACAACTCACTGGCTTGCGCGGCACCATTCTTAAAGTGCACGGTGATCTTTGCGCCGATTGCATCAGGGTTTCCGATCGTGCCTTTCAGTTTAAGCGCGACAGAATGTCCGGCGCCATTTCCCCGATTGAGGTAAGCCACGACATTTTCATTGGTCCGAGTCAGAATAAAATCAGGCCGGCCGTCCTGATTCAAATCACCCACGGCAACACCCCGGCCCTCCCCCGAAATCGCGATGCCACTTTGCGCCGGGGTGGCGGCCGTGAATCCGCCCTTACCATCACCGAGGAGCAACAAGCTGATGCCGCCATCGAAACGCCCCGTCTCAACCTGGGGCCCGTAGAAATTCTGCGCGACGAAAATGTCGATGTTGCCATCACCGTTTGCATCAAAAGCCGCCGTGCCGAAAATCGGCGACGTTTGAGCCAGCCGCGGGAATTCCCGGAACGTGAAATGCCCGTGCCCGTCGTTAATAAATACGCCCGAAGCCAGCTGCGTGGCGGTGAGATGCAATGCCCCGGCGAGTTTTTCCGGAGTGTAGATCTCGGGCAACAGAGCGGCACCCCAATCATGAAACGTGGGAAACTTCTCCTTCAAACTCGGCATCGCCCGCGAGGAACAGCTGCGTCCGCGCACCGGGAAAAGTTTGTCGCCTTCGTACTCACTCTCGATGACTTCATATTTTCCGTTCTTTTCCACATCCACGTAAAAGATACCGGCCGGATGATCTTTGTTCGCATGATACTTCGTGTTCAAACCCACGTTGCCGGCGATATAGTCAATGGCTCCATCGTTGTTGACGTCGGCGGCAGTAAGCGAATTCCACCAACCCGTCTGGTCGGCAAAACCAGCTTCCGCCGTCGTCTCGGTGAACGTACCGTTCCCATTGTTGTGGAAAAGGCGAAGCGACATCCACTCGCCGGTCACAAGCAGATCCGCCCAGCCGTCACCATCGGTGTCGGTCCAGAGCGCCGCAGTTACCATGCCGCACTTGCGCAAGGCCGGACACGCCTCATCGGTCACATCGATCAGATTCCCGTCACGATTCGCCAACAGGGCAGACTCTGGCGTCGAGGGATATTCGCCCGGCACGACGCGACCGCCAATGAAAACCCCCAGCGCGCCGGTGTGCTCGAAGTCAGCGCCACAAACGACCGAAGCGGAAGTTAGCGGACCCTTAAATTGGCTGACGGGAGCTTCGGTGAATTTGCCGCTCCCATTATTTAGATAAAGGTGGCTGCGCAACAGTTCACTGGTTTTATCCACTTCCACACTGCCGGAAGTCACGAGGAGATCCATGGCTCCGTCACGATTCACATCGAGAAAGAGCGCCGACATAGCCTCACGCTCGATGGTGTCGTCCCACGGTTGTTGCTGGCGGGAACGGGCATAGTGCCCATGCCCATCGTTGAGATAAAGCGCGCTGCCGTGCCCGGCCGCACCGGCAAAAAAGAGGTCGGGATATCCGTCGCCGTTCGCGTCGCCCCACGCCACGCCGCCCCCGAGTGTGTTCATGCGATTGGGCAGCAGCGACTGAGCCGGACGCGCCATGTCATTGAAAACCCGTTCCTGATTGACGAAATCGAGGCCGAGAGCCGTCGCCTGATCCTGAAAAATGCCCGAATCAATCGGCCGGTTTCGAATGGCCACGGGGAGCTTGGCCAACCCGGATGGTTCGGTGACGACATAACGTGCGTTGGCTGCGAGATTCTTTAATTTCTGCACCTGGCCGCTGGGCCAGCGAATCTCGAGTTCGGCCATGCTAGTATCCGCGCCGAGACCGAAGTGCATCATCGGCGCCGACGATGACAAGGCGCCGCGAGCGACAGAAATGCGCCGGGTCTGCACACCCTGCCCCGTTTGGGCAATGGCCTGCGCTCCGACGCCGTATTTGTTACTTTGCGTCCCTCGCAGTTCGACGATGATGCTGTTGCCAGAGGGACAGTCGTTGCGGTAAAGGCTGACGGTATCGTCGAAGTTGATGTAGACGAGATCGAGATCGCCGTCGTTATCCAGATCTGCCAGCGCTGAGCCGAAGCTAACCCCGTTATGATCGAGCCCCCATTCCTGCTGAACTTTTGTGAAGCGAAGATTGTGGTCGTTGCGGAACGCGAGGTGGGTCTCTTTTTGCGGAGGCTTGCTCTTAACCAGCGCGATGATTTCCGCCTGCGACTGAAGTTTCTTAACCTTGTTCAACAGGTCGGAATCGATGAAAGGGCGTACCATGCCGTTGGTCACGTGCAGGTCGACCCAGCCGTCATTGTCGAGATCCTCGAAGCGCGGCGACCACGTCCAATCAGTGCTCCCGAGGCCGGTCATCTTAGCCATTTCAAAGAAACGGTCCGCGCCGGAATTCAGAAACACGGAGTTCTTCATGTACTGCGGCGTCACGAGCGTATCCATGTAGTTTACGAGTCCGCCCATGTCCCCCATCGCAACTTTTGATTTGTAGTGGGTCGTACCCGCCATTTCGGCGACGAACAAATCAAAGAGTCCGTCGTTATTAATATCGGCAGCGTCCGAGCCCATGGAAAACCACGTGGTATGCGGGACGGCGGTGGCGAGCACATCGGTGAAGGTGCCATCGCCGTTGTTGCGATAGAAATGATCGGGCGGCGCAAAATCGCTCGCGATGTAGAGGTCAGCCCATCCGTCGCCGTTGTAATCGAACCATGTTGCCGAATGCCCGTGAATCGGATCGCGGGAAAGGCCGGACTTGGCGGAGACATCTTCGAACGTGCCATCGCCACGATTGTGGAACAGATGCGGAGCTTCACCGTCGGGGGAGCGCTTGGCGTCAGAGATATTGCACAACACGAGCAAATCGATTTTTCCATCACGGTCGTAATCTTCAAACGCGCCCACGACGCTCCCGGAGACCAGGTCGATCCCGGCCGCGTGAGCTGCCTCCTTAAAGTGACCGTGTCCGTCGTTCAGATAGAGAAGATTCGGCGCATTAAACCGGCAGACATAGATATCGAGAAAGCCGTCATTGTTAACGTCAGCCATCGTCACGCCCGTCTTCCAACCCACGCCATCAGCCGCGGCCGGACCGGCGACTCCAGCGGCTTCGGTGATATCCTCAAACTTAAACGGAGCGACCTGGCGATAGAGTACATTGGGCCGTGTTTTGCTCGCGATAAAAATATCCGGTAATCCGTCGCCATCGATATCCCCGATGGCAATGCCGGAGCCGATTGCGCCCGTCGAAAATTCTTGGTAACGCGAACCCCACATCGCCGGATCATCGTAGGGATTCTGGGCGACAAGACCCGATTCCGACGCGGGGATGGAGGTAAACTTCATCTTCTCCGCCGAACCACTTTTCTTCGCAAAGGGAAACGACTGGACCGCTGGAGCTGCGGCGGAAAATCCCGTGAGCGCAGACAAGGTGCAGGTAATGGCGGCAAACAAAATAACGCGGAGGCGGTGCATGATGGGAGAGGAGTTTGCGGGAGGCTTGGGTTGGTCAGGGATCATCGGCCACCAGTTTGCTCTGCTGCCCTGATCCATACGCGGACCCTAGCGTTCGCGAGGCCATGCGACTGAGCCTTTCTTGCGCAAAGCCGCGCAAAAATTAATTTAGGGGGCGAACTGCCTCTCCCGTGGGGCCAATGGAAAAGCGCGCGCCAATCCCACGCGAATAGCTTTCAGTAAATCCCGGTAGCGCGAAGCACCGGGATAATTCACCGCTCTACGCTCCGGTGCTTTTTGCCTTTCCTCTCACGCCAATCTTAAACGCCGCGATCTGATCCGGACTTCCGAGCAAAAGCAGATCATCGCCATCAAAAAGTTTTTCGGTGCCGCCCGGATTCAACATCCTCATTCCCCTGCGATTAATTCCCGCGACCTGCACTCCGTAAGCTGCACTGAGCCCCAACTCCGCCAGCGTCTGCCCGTACAATTCACTGCCCTCCGGTAATTCCACGGCTTCCATGCGGACTTCATCAAAGTTCGAAATCGTGGGAGCGCCCGAGGCTTGCTGCAAAAATTTCTTCCCCGCGTCCACTTGTTGTGCGTCACCCAGCAGCAACACTTTGTCCCGGGGATACAGCACCATTTCCCGCGTGGGATTGCCCACCATCACGCCCTGCCGCTCCACGCCCGCCACAGTGCAACCGAATTTCGAACGCAGCGCGAGTTCGCCCAGCGTGCGTCCCCGGCAATCCGCCAAATCCGGCAACACGCAGTCCGTCAACGTGACGTTCCAATCGCTGTGCGCCGCCAGCCAGGGAGCGATGGAACCGGTAAATTTATTATCTTCATCAAACATCTCCTTCAACTCCACCTCCAGCACGCTATGCCAGTAAATCAAGCGACGCCGCAACAACACAAACACCAGCAACACCACTCCGACCGCCGCCAACGGCAGCCAGCGCGCCATGCCACTGATCGGCAAAATCGCGCTCAACCAGAGTAATAACAACAGACCTGCCCCACCCTTCAGCCCGAGTTCCACAATCGG
This sequence comes from Verrucomicrobiota bacterium, assembly GCA_025362555.1. Lineage (GTDB taxonomy): Bacteria > Verrucomicrobiota > Verrucomicrobiia > Opitutales > Opitutaceae > Lacunisphaera. The sequence goes on along the minus strand of JANYFP010000224.1, from coordinate 9,278 downwards.
AGCTAGCGTCGCGGCCTTCGGTTGTCCGGCCGTGCTGACTTGAGCGTAGAGCAACGACAGCGCGGAAATATTTCGCCAAATCGCGATGAGCGGCGCGAGGGCGACCAGCACCAACACACTCCAAAAAATAATTTCCGCCCCCCGCGGATACGTGCGGTCGACCGGCAGGTAGTCGCGCACCAAGCCAAACATCTGCTCCGAAAAAACGAGCAGGCCGGTCACGAGCAAAATTTCCACCGTGATCTGGATAACCCGTCGTTTGCTGAGCTGCCACAACACGTTTTTTTGCTGCCGCCGCTGCAGGCGCTCCAGCCAGCGGTGATAATATTCCTCCCACGCGGCCAACCAGCGCGGCTGCCGGGCCGCGATCCAACCGCTGATGCTTTCAGAACGGCGAATGAGCCATGGCCCAACCAAAGTCGTGATCAACGATACGCCGACCGCCAGGGCTTGAAATCGTCGCGGTACCGCGCCGGCTGTCACGCCGAGTTGCGCGATGATAAATGAAAATTCCCCCAGCGGCGTAACCGATAATCCCACCCGCAGTGATTCCCGCGTCGAGCCACCGATCACCAACATGCCCATCGTCACCGCAAACGGTCGCGCCACGAGCACGAACGCCGCAATCCCCACAATCAACAGCCACGAATCCAACACGGCCCGAAGATCGATCAACATGCCGATGGAAACAAAAAATACCGCGCTAAATACATCCCGCATGCCCTCAAACGCCCGGCTGACTTGCGTCTTGTGCGGCGTTTCCGCCACGATGGCTCCGAGCATGAACGCTCCCAGCGCGAGCGAAAATCCCGCCTTGTCCGCCAGGAAAGCCAAAACAAACAACAGCCCGGCCACGACGATCGTCGGCAATTCTTCGCCGGCACTGAGACTCATTTTCTTGAGCAGCCACGGGACGATCAACATGCCGCCGATGCCCGCGAGCGCGATAAATGCCCCGAGCAATCCCAAGGTCTCACCGATTGAAGCCTTGGCTCCTCCGATCTGCACCAGCGAATTCAAGATCGTCAACATCACGATCGCCACCACGTCTTCCAACACCGATACCCCCATCGCCAGCTGCCCCGATTTTTCGTGGGTGGCGCCAGTCTCATGCAGCACCTTGCTAATAATGGCCGAGCTGGAAACCATCAGCATCGCCGCGAGAAACGCCGTCTCGACCGGCGGCCAATCCAACGCGCCACCCACTGCGCGCGACAAATTATACATGATAATGGCCCCCGTGAAGGTCGCCACCATCAGCGAAAGTCCCAGTCGTCGGAGCTTGCGCAAACTCAGTCCCATGCCGATCGAGAACATCAGGAAAATCAGGCCGACTTGGGCGAGCGTTTCGATGCGTCCGATATCCGAGACCAGCGAGAACGGCGGCGTGTACGGACCGACCACCATGCCCGCCATCAGATAACCCACGACGACGGAAAGCCCCGCCCGATGACAGGCCCAACCGACGAGCCCCGCCACGAGCATCACCACCGCCAAATCCTTAATGAAATCAATTCCGTGCATCGCGTCTTGTGGGCTTTAAAACGGCATAACCACTCAATCCGTCAAGCTCCGGAGAATGCAGACGCGAAAAAATCCGTCAGTGTAGGCGCAGCCTTATGCCGCGATTGATTAGGAAGTGCCTGAGAAATAGTCCGCGCTGTAGCGGCTGGCCTCCGTTGCCGTTTCTGGAGCGCGCGCGCAGCCTAAACCAGAGAAGCCCGCTCCGCGCCTCCCTCCGTCGGTAGGCAGCGAGCTTGCTCGCGCTTTGAAGAGTCCGCGAGCGAGCTGGCCGATCCACCTCAGAGGCCAAACTGGGTTTGAGTGGTAGGAGCGACTTTATGCCGCGATTCGTATCAGCGTGTTTCCAAACCAAGTCGAATACTGCATCTGCGCCGCGCTTTACGGTTTCAGCGCTCTGAGGAACGCCAGCGTCGCTGGAATATTTTCCAACGGGGCCGGGGTTTCGTCTTCGATAAAATAATATTTCACACCGACCTTTTCTGCCGTGCCGATCACCGCTTTCCAGTCAATCTGGCCGGAGCCCACAGCGACGTTATCCGTGTCCGGCGCGTGCCCCGTGGGCTGGCCGTAGGGTGCGCCTTTGCGAATATCTTTCACGTGTAGGGCGGTCCAACGCGTCGGATATTTATTCAGCAACTTCACGGGGTCGCCGCCACCATGGTAAACCCAGAACACATCCATCTCGAACGAAACATTCTCGGCTTTGGTGCCTTGAATCAGGCTGTCCAGCAGCGTTTCGCCGGCGACCGCCGTGGGCACGAACTCGTAGCCGTGCGGGTGATAGCCAAACGTCAGCCCGGCGGCGTGAATCTCAGCGCCCCACTTATTAAAATCTTCGGTCACCTTCTGCACAAGCGCAGCATCAAACGCGCCCGTGTGCGGAATCCACGGACAGACGATGGAAGTGGCTCCGAGGATCTTGGCGTCCCGGATCACCGCCGACACATCCTTCGTCAACGCTTCATAGCCCACATGCATGCTTGGCGCCTTCAACCCACGGGCATCGAGTGCCGCCCGATACTGTACCATCGTCGTGCTGCCGATTCCCCCTCCGCCCTCCACTTCGGTCATACCCCAACCCTTGACCAGATCAAGCGAGGCCGGAAGCCCCTTCGTCAGGGTGGTAGCCCGCAGACTCCAAAGCTGCAGACCGATGTGATCATGAAAATCAGCCCACGCGTTAACCGATAAAATCGCGGCGGCAAAAAAAGAAACAAGAGGAAGTCGTGCTTTCATAATGGGGGTTGGAAGTTACTACGCACCCTAAGCGGTGGCAAATCTGCCGGACGGCGTCCATTCCATAATCCGAAACCCACCTAAAACAACTCACCGCAGTCGGCCGACGGATCTCCCTTCAGAAACCCCGACCAAAACCACTGAAAGCCAAACCTGACGCCGCTTACTCCGTCATTTACTTGGACCGTGCTGATCACAAAGCTCGCTCAAGCAGCGATGAAAAACGAAACGGTATTCCTCACGGGTGCGACTGGAACCGTTGGCAGTGGAGTCCTCGAAGTTCTCACGTCTGCCGGATTTGAAGTGCAGTGCTTGGTTCGCCGACCGGAGGCCGCGCGCGCCATCAATCAAGCGGGTGGGAAGACGGTTTCAGGCGACATGACCGATCCCGAAGTGTTTCGCCGCCTAAGCGCCACCCATGATTTCACCTCCATCGTTCATACCGCCCAGGCGCATTACCGAAACCATTCCACCGAGGAAATTCACCGGCAGGAACGAATCGCGGTGGATAATCTTGAAATCCTCCGTAGCGCCAGCACCCGGCTAATGGTTTTCACCGCCGGCGTCTGGATCTATGGCCACTGCGCCAATGAGACTTTCATTGATGAATCTACACCCTACGATCCCCGGCCTGCTGCGGCGGGTCGGGTTATGCTCATGGCGGATCTTGCGGCGCGGCCGGATTCCCGATGGGCGCAACTTTGTCTCCCCAGTTTTGTTTACGGATCGGTCGGACCATTGATTGAAATCGCCCAACGATACAGAGACGGCGACATCGAGCTGTGTGACTATGAATCGCAGTACTGGTCGGTCATTGAGCGCTTGGATTTGGGCCGGGCATATCTGGCCCTGCTCCGTCACGGCAATCCCGGAGACTATTATGTCGTGGCAGAAGATCAGCCCGTCAGCATCCTGACCGTTCATGAAGAAATCGCCAAGCAGGTGGCTCACGGGCGAACAATTTGCCAAACCCGCGTATCGCCACCTGAATCGTCGAAGGTCGAAGCCCTGCTCCTGCAAAAAGCCAAGCATCGGATCAGCTCCGAGCGATTCAAACAGCACACCGGGTGGCAAGCACGAGAATCGTTTCTGACTTTATTCACCCGGTTTCTGCCTCAGTGACCGATCCAAACCCGGTCAGCCCAAGGCGAATTTCAGTCATTCAGCGAACTTCTGGAATGTTCGCACAAGGGGCGTCAGCAGTTAAAACCGACCAATTAAGACGCAAATTTGCCGGACGAACCAGGCGCGAAGCGGCCACGATTGGTGGGCTCAGACACTGGCCGTAATCTGCGACCAAAAACCGCTCAAGGGCCCACCCCCAGCGCGCTCACCGAAAGACCGTCACTTCAACGAGTTTGCTTTTGACAATTCCATCCGCTGGTCGCTTTTATTCATTAACCCCGCCAACGCCAAAAAATGTTCAACCAACTGCTGGGACTTTTCTCTAACGATATCGGCATCGATCTAGGTACGGCCAACACCCTCGTCTACGTCAAAGACAAGGGCATCGTGTTGCGCGAGCCCAGCGTCGTCGCCGTTCATACCAGCTCCCGCAAGGTCCTCGCAGTCGGCGACGAAGCCAAAAAGATGCTCGGTCGTACGCCCGGTAACATCACCGCCATCCGCCCGATGAAAGACGGTGTCATCGCCGACTTCGACATCACCGAAGCCATGCTCCGGTACTTCATCAAGAAGGTGCACAATAATTCCAAAGTCGTTTCCCCGCGCGTCGTGGTCGCGATTCCCAGCGGCATCACCGAAGTTGAAAAGCGCGCCGTGAAAGAATCCGCCACCCATGCCGGTGCCCGCGAAGTCATCACCATTCTCGAGCCCATGGCCGCCGCCCTCGGCGTCGGTCTGCCTGTCGATGAACCTGCCGCCAACATGATCGTCGACATCGGCGGTGGCACCACCGAGATCGCGATCATTTCCCTCCACGGCATCGTATTTTCCAAATCCATCCGCGTCGCCGGTGACGAGTTCGACCTCGCCATCATCAATTACATGAAGCGCGCCTACAATCTCCTGATCGGCGAGCGCACGGCGGAAGAAATCAAGGTCACCATCGGTTCGGCCTACCCGCTCGAAACCGAATTGGCCATGGAAGTGAAAGGCCGCGACTCCGTCGCCGGTTTGCCAAAAACCATCCATATCACGTCGCAGGAAATCCGCGAAGCCATCGGTGACACCATTGCCGCCATCGTTGAGGCCGTCCGCGCCGCCCTCGAACGCTGCCCACCGGAACTTTCCGCCGACCTCGTCGATCGTGGCTTTGTCATGGCGGGTGGTGGCTCGCTCATTCGCGGCATCGACAAACTTTTGTCCGAGAAGACCGGCCTGCCCGTCACGGTGGCCGACGACCCCCTCTCCGCTGTCGCCAACGGCACCGGCGTCTTCCTCAACAACATCGACGAGCTCTATCGGACCGCCGCCAACTTTTAAGGTAGAGGCGCTTGTCCCAAAGCGCCCTGCGGACGGTTAAGGGAACCTCCCCGACCGAAAAACTTTATCGCTGTGCTCCCGAAACGATTCGATCAGGCCCGCCCCTTCGCCACCTTGGGCATCATTTTGCTCGCGTGGCTCCTACTGCCGCTCGTGCTGAAGACCTTCACCCGCGCCACCTTTTTCGAAATTCAAGCCCCGCTCACGGTCACTGATTCCTACGCGCAGGATCTTCAGACCTTCTGGTCAAATCGGCTTCATTCCAAAGACGAGCTCTTGAAGGCAGGACAAGATATGGCCGGACTCTTCGCCGCTTACGATTACAGCAAGCAAATCAATCAGGAGACCGAGTCTGATATCCTGCGCCTGGAGAACATGCTCAATCTCCCGCCGCTGCCGACTTTTCGCTTCGAGCCCGCCCGCGTCGCCCGCCGCGATTTCTCCGGTTGGTGGCAACGCATGATCATTCGCAAAGGAGAAAACTACGGCATCACCGTGGGCGCACCCGTGATTTTCGCCGGCGGCGTTGTTGGTCGCGTGACCGAGGTTTATCATTACACGTCGGTCGTTGACCTCATCACCAGCCCCACTTTTCGCCTCGCCGCCAGCGTGTCCGGTGAAAGTCGCCCCGTGAGTTACCAAGGCGGTCTGAACGACTCCTTCAAATCTCCCCGCGGCACCGTGGAATTTGTGCCGCTCGATATTTTCGCGACCCGCAGCCTGCCCAAACACCTCGTGACTTCCGGACTGGGTGGCGTGTTTCCTCCGGGACTCACCATCGGCGATATCACTACCCTCGAGCCCAGTGCCGACGGCCTCTTCAAGACCGGCGAAGTGTCGCTCGATGAACGGCTCGGCACGCTCACCGAGGTCACCGTCCTCGTCCCACTGAACCCGGAGGAATTTTGATGTTTTCATCAACGCTGCGGCCTCTCGCAAAAAATAGTTGCACGGTCCGACTCCTTTGTAGGTCGGGGTTTATCCCCGACGCTCTGGAAACATGCGTCCGCGAAAATCGCCGACCCACGACCTAATCCCATGCGCCGTGTCGATCCTCGCTGGTTCATCGTATTTCTCGCCAACTTACTCCTCTGGTGGTTGGTGAGCACCGCGAATCACTACCTTGCCCGTTTTTCATTTCTGTGGATCGATTATTGTTCGATCCATCTCTACGTCGGCGGACTGTTTGGCGTCTATTCGGCGCTCCGCCTCGATAGTAAACAGGGTTGGATCGTAATTTCCCTGACCGGTTTAATTTTGGATTCACTCGAGCCAGTGCCGTTTGGCACACACGTGATTCTACTCGGCCTCGTTCACGCCACACTGCTCTACGGTCGCCGCCGATTTCCCAGGGAAGGCGCGATCTTCGGCATCGTCGTCGCGCTCTTCGCCAATCTTTTTTTAGTCATCGCGCTTTCCTTTCTCATGGTTGGCACCAATCCCCGTCCCGGCGAAGCCTGGTTGCGAATCTTTGTCGACCTGCTCGCCTCCCAATTTGTCCTGCTCGTCATCACGCCTTGGTTTCAAGCGCTGCAGGAGAGAGCAATGGAAATGGCCCGCATTCATCCCACCACCGGCCGGCGCGTGGCCTTTTGATAATTTCCGCCGCGTGAATCCCTTGTCCCCGTGAGCCGGCTCATCGAAACCCATAGCGCCCGCAATCCGCGACTCCTGCTGTTCTTCGGCATCGTCGCCACGCTGCTGTTGGTGCTCGTGGGCGGCCTGGCTTACCGTCAGCTCATCAAGACCGGCCTCTACAATGAGCGCGAGCGTCTGCAAAACCAACGCCGCGTCGTCGTGCCCGGCCCCCGCGGCAATATCTATGACCGCAATGGAAAAATCCTCGTCGGCAACCGGCCGCGTTTTTCCGTTGTACTCAATCTCGCCGAACTGCGCGGTGAATTCCGGTCCGAATACAAAATCGTCGACCGCAACTACCGTAAATTGGTGCAAGGCGAACGCCCCAACTCCGATCAAATCGCGCGCATCGCCCGCGCCACCGTCGCCCAACGCTACCTGGATAAAATCAACCAGATCCTCGGCCGCACGGAAAAAGTCAGCACGGCCGAGCTCAACCGGCACGTCAACCAGACCTTGTTGCTGCCGTACATCCTCCTCGACGATCTCGCCCCCAACGAATACGCCCGCCTCATCGAGCGTCTGCCGGTCTCCTCGCCCCTCCAGGTTTACACGTCGAGCACCCGCTATTATCCGTTTAAATCCGCCGCATCTCACGTCCTCGGCTACACTGGCATCGACGACGATCCCACGGTCGAGGATTTTCCCGGCGATGATCTCCTGACTTTCAAAATGAAAGGCTCGTTTGGTCGCGATGGACTGGAAAAAAAATTCAATGAAGAACTCCAAGGTGAATCCGGCGGGGCCATTTACCGCGTCGATCCCGCCGGCTACCGCGTCGATCTACCCGTCGAAAAACGCCTGCCCGTGCAGGGAAAAAACATCATCACTTCACTCGACATCGACCTGCAACTCGCCGCCGAACAGGCGCTCGGTGATCGCATCGGAGCAGCCGTTGCCGTCGACATCAAGACCGGCGAAGTACTCGTCCTCACCAGCAAGCCGGACTATAATTTGGCCGATACCACCCCGCGCATCAGCCAGACCACGTGGCAGGATATCCTCGACCGCGGCGCACTGCTCAATCAGGCCATCAGTGGAACCTACGCACCCGGATCGACATTCAAAATACTTGTCAGCATCGCGGGACTCCGCAGCGGCCGCCTCAATCCCGATCAACTGGGCGCGGACTGCCAAGGTTCCTTTCGCGTGGGCAACAAGATGTTTCTCTGCGACAATGGTCTGGGGCACCACGGCCCACTCGCCCTCGCTGAAGCCATCGCGCATAGTTGCGATACCTATTTCTGGCAGGCTGGTCTGGCCATCACCCCTGACGTGATTGCAGCGGAAGCGAGGCGCTTTCACCTCGATCAATCGACCGGCATCGAACTCCCCAATGAAACTTCGCGCATGACCATTCCCAGTCCGGAATGGAAACAGCGCACTCAAAACGAGCGTTGGTTCCCCGGCGACACCGCCAACATGTCCATCGGTCAAGGCTTCGTCCTCGTCACTCCACTTGAGATGGCCTGCTTTGCCGCGTCGATTGCGCGCGACGAAGTGTACACCAAGCCCACGCTGCTGCATGACGCGCACGCACCGATCCAGCACACCGAGTCGATCGGCCTCACGCCGGCACAGCGTGCAATTCTACTGGCGGGCATGGAAGGCTGCACGACTTACGGCACAGCCGATATCCTGACCAAGCCCTTTATGAAAATTCCGGGCGTGAGAATTGCCGGGAAAACCGGTACGGCTCAAAAAAAGGTCACGAAAGACGGCAAGGTCGGAAACATCAACTTCGCGTGGTTCATTTGCTTCGCCCCGCTCGAGAATCCAGAAATCGCCGTCGCCGTCATGCTTGAAGGCGAAGAAATCGGCGAAAGCTACGGCGGTGGCGTCAACGCCGGTCCCGTGGCCAATACCATTCTCAAAAAATATTTCGAAAAGAAGAACCAGCAACCGGAAATCGACGCCACAAGATTCAAAGTGGAATAAGCGATAGGACAGCGCGGCCGTGAATACTCCAGCCGGCAAAAACAACCGGTGTGTTTCGCGATCCACTTTTTTTCGGACGAGGACGATTTTTTTCGCATGCCAACTAATATCAACGGCGATGAAGATTTAGCTTTCGACAAACCGTGAAGTGGTTGGGGGCAACGGCCACGACCTAAAGTCTATTTTCAGTAGTAATTGGTATCAATCACGAGCCGCAAGTTGAGCGCTCTGCGCCCACCGCGAAGCGAAAAACCAAAGCGTTGTGGCGCAAACCGAATTGTATCCAGAAAAAATAGGGTTCTTCGCTGTTTTCAAGGGGTACGCCTCCAATTTTCTGGTAGCACCTCAAATCCCGCGCAAAACATTTCTTCAGGGTGTCTCGCGAAGGAGGCGAAGGAAACGAAGGAACGCCCACGTAACGAGTAATACCAAACGTTTAATGCTTTTACCCCAAGGTCGCAAAGCACGCTAAGGAATCACTCTTCGCAGGATCGAGC
>JANYFP010000136.1 GCA_025362555.1 Verrucomicrobiota bacterium | reverse complement strand
TGATTTCAACAACATGTTGCAGGTCATATTAGGCAACGCGTCACTCGCGCTGTTGGAGCTACCGCCGGGCTCTCCACTCAACGAAAATATCGCCGAAATCGAAAAAGCGGCACGGCGATCGGCGGACCTTACCCGCCAATTGCTCACCTTTGCCCGCAAGCAAGCGATCACCCCCCGCGCGCTTGATCTTAACCAGGTTATCGCTGGCATGCTCAAACTGCTGAGTCGGTTAATCGGAGAAAACATCAGCCTCACTTGGCTCCCCAGTCCCAACCTCTGGTCGGTCAACATCGATCCGAGCCAAATCGACCAGATCATGGCTAATTTATGCGTCAATGCCCGTGATGTAATCACCGGTGCCGGACGCATCTCGATCGAAACCCACAACGTGACCCTGGATAACACCTATTCAGCGTCTCATCCGGATTGCCTGCCCGGCGACTACGTCCGGCTCTCGGTCAGCGACAGCGGGCACGGCATGGACGGAGAAACGCTGGAGCACATCTTCGAACCGTTTTTCACCACCAAGGAGGTCGGCCACGGGACCGGACTCGGCTTGGCCACGGTCTTCGGCATCGTGAAACAAAACCGGGGACTGATCAATGTGTACAGCGAGCCGAATCAGGGAACCACGTTTAAGCTCTATTTCCCTCGCGGGGAAGACCTCGTTCCCACCGCAGCAGAAACCATCCACGCCGTCGAAACGGGGACTGAAACCGTGCTGCTCGTGGAGGACGAAGAGCTCATTCTGAAATTGGGCAAACGTATCCTCGCCCAACACGGGTACAACGTCCTCACGGCTTCGCTGCCGGAACGCGCCCTGGAAATTGCCGCGCAACATCCGGGCCCGATCCATCTCCTCATCACTGACGTCGTCATGCCCGGCATGAACGGCAAGGCGCTGCGGGAACAGTTAAAGACAACCCGCAAGGAAATGAAATTCCTCTTCATGTCCGGCTACACGGCGGATATCATCGCGCACCACGGGGTCTTGGATGAAGGCGTCGAATTCATCCAGAAACCATTCACGATCCAATCACTCACCGAGAAAGTCAGGATGGTGCTGCAGCAAGAAACGAAAAAATCGTCGAACGGAAAATAGGCAGGATCGAGCCGGATTCGATTCCAGCCAGTAACGAAGGTCCGAATAGACGAGACTGTTTAGAAGCGACTCCTCCTTCGGAAAAATCTCCGCAACCCGCCGTTCGAGCGCGCAGGGGTACATTTGCCGCGCGCTCATTGGCGACACCACTCTTCACTCAGATCACCGCGACGGATTCCATCTCGACGAGCAGATCGTCCCGGCACACATCCGCCAGCACGCAGACCTTGGGGAAATCCGGCACCTGTAACAAACGAGTGACCCGCTGCCACGCTTCCCATGCGGCCTGGTCTTTGCAAAACAGCGTGGCCGAAGTGATGTTGCGCAAACTGCCACCCTGCGCTTCTAAAATCGCCGCGATACTCATCAGCGTTTCGAGACTTTGACTCTCGGCATCGCCAAGATGAGTACTCGCACCCGCCGGATTGATGCTGGCCGTGCCAGAAATGTGCACCGTTTTTTTGCCTTCGATATTAAAGATCATGCCGCGGGAAAAAGCCGATCCGTAATTGAAAGACTGATCCTGCCGCGGACTGCAACGAATCGGCTCAGCCATCACCGTGGCGTTCACACTTCGCTTCAACGCCAGCACATCCACCACACATTCTTCCGAGCCCATTCGTCCTTGAATGCCCGTACTCGCGGGGAAGGCCGGACCACCTTTCACACCCAATCCTGCCGGCGCGTAAATCGCATTTCTCACCCGGTTCAATTCGCCATACCATTCCAACAAACGGGAAACATAAATCCAAGTTCGTGCGACGTCCGTGTACGCCAGCCCGTGCGCCCGCAGGCCAGTTGCCACATTCGTGAACATTTGCTGCGCCTGCGCGCTGTGTCCCACCGGCAGAGTTCCGTCCGACAAGGTTCCGCGCACCGCAGGAAGATGCAGCATTTCAAAGCCTCGCCCACTCCAGAGACGCCCGAATCCGGTCGTCGCATTTTCCACCGTGCGCACACACGTTTCGCCGTTATGCGGCGCGACTCCCCACACTTGTAGGCCCACAAAATCGTCGCCCTCGAGCGGCAGGCCTTCAATCCATGTTACGGGCACATCGGCATCGAGTCCGTATTTTCGGTAAGATTCCTGCCGGTGCCGCAGCACATCCGCGCGCACCGACCGGCGGCCGTAAAATTTTTCCTGGATCGGCTGGATTTTTCTTTTCGCCATTTCAGCTGCTGCCCGGCCGATTAAATCGTCGGCCACACACCCGCCCCCCTCGAGTACTGCGCCACTTCCGACCGTCGCGGTCACGTGATATTCCGTGAAAGTCTCCCGCTCTGCTCCCCGCACTTCCACCCGACAACCCCACCGCGTCGAGGAGGATTTGTAGTTCAGCTCGGCATTTTCAACGGTGATCTCCCGGGTTTCCCCGAGCGACACGGAACGACGGATGGGTGATTGCATGGTATTCATTGGAATTTTTCGTGAAACGGAAAATTGATTCAGGTGCTCTGTCTTTGCCGGTTAAGGATGGATTTTTATTTTAGAACAATACGTCCCTGGCGCGCGGATGGCCTGTTGTAGGCGGGGTGCCCTCACCCCGC
>JANYFP010000191.1 GCA_025362555.1 Verrucomicrobiota bacterium | reverse complement strand
TGCGTCGCACCCCAGGTGCGCGTGCCTCGGTTGGTAACATCCGCAGTGAAGTTGACCGTGGCGCCGGGTGCGGCGGTGACGGGGATCGTGCTCGCGTTATAACTGATCGCGTTGCCGAGGGGAAGCGCCACGACCTTGACGATGACGACGTCCTGCGTGGAGAAAAACTCGATACCGTCTTCGAGTGCTTGCACGTAGTAGGTATACGTGCCGGGTGCCGACGGTGCGGTGAGCGTGAACTCCACTGTCTTCGTCGCACCAGCGGCGGTGCCATTCAACGGAATAAAGGAGAGGTAGGTTTCAGCGGAGTCGCGCAGTGAAACGTAATGTCCCGCGCCCCACGCCTGCGTGCCGGCGTTGCTCAACGTGTATTTGAGATTCAAGACGGCGCCGGGCACGACTTCGTCAGGATAACGCACGCGATTGTAGACGATTGCGTTTGGTTGTGGCGCGAGCGCCACGAGCGTCAAGTTTGCCTGCGTCCCGAAATTACCCACCCCGGTTTGTGACGCTTGCACGGTGTAATTGTAGGTGCCGGGTGCAATCGGAACCGTGAAGCTCAAGTTCACAGTCTTGCTCGATCCAGGCGCGAGCACAGTCAGTGGCGTCGTCGAGAGCGTGGTGCCATTGGCATCTTTCAATGATAACAAGTGATTCGCGCCCCACGTCGCGGCACCAGTGTTCGTCACATTGTACGTGAAGATCACATTCGATCCCGGCGCGGCACTGACGGGAAACGACGTCGTGTTGTAGGTGATCGCGTTTGTCACCGGGGCAAGGACCGTGAGGACGACGGTTGTTTGCGTGGAGAAAAATTCCACGCCGTCTTCCAAGCCCTGCACATAGTACGTGTAAGTTCCAGGCGTTGTCGGTGCCGGGAAGTTCAAATTCGCCGTCGTCGTTTCTCCGGGGAGAATTCCGATCAAGGACGAGAACGCGACAAACGTATTGTTCACATCGCGGATCGAGAGGTAATGACGCGCGCCCCAGGTCTTCGTGCCGACGTTGGTCACGAAATAACCAAAGTTCACGATTCCTCCCGCAGTAACCCCGGTCGAGGAACGCGTGGTCGCATACGTGATTGCATTTTGCTGCGGCACCAGCACGACCAGCCGAGAAAACCTACTGGTAACCGATCCTTTCGAATTAGTGGCCACGAGCCCATAGCTGCCTGCGTCGCTCAATTGAATATTAGTGAGTGTCAGTGTTGAACCGGTGGCCCCATAAATATTAAGTCCACCCTTCTGCCACTGGTACGTCGGGGCTGGGGCCCCACTCACTGCGCAGATCAACGAAACGGAGCCGCCGACAAATGAAGCGTGACTTAGCGGCTGCGTGGTCACCACTGGAGCTGCGGCGATGGCCAGTTTGTTGGCCGGGGTGGTAACAGATCCCGATGCGTTGCTAATCTCGACCGAGTAGTCACCCACATCAGAAGCCTTCACCGACTCGATGTAGAATCCAATGGAATTGGCGCCGGGAATTGCGACCCCATTCTTCCGCCACTGATAGGTGAACGGTCCCAAGCCACTCACCACCGGATAAGGAGCGAAGTAGAATGAATCCAATTCGTGGGCAAAATCAAAATTCACAAAAGCCAGCAATACTGGCGCAGTATCCACACTCGGAGATATGAGGGCCGTTCGCTGATATCTGCGAAATGACCCGAACCAGTGCTCTGCCTCCTGGTCCCTGACAATTAATTCGCCACCACTAGTGCAATCCAAAATCGTCTTTCGTCCATCCGGCACTAATCCGACGGCGAGCTGCTCCGTGGAGCCACCGGCAGCACTTTTGAGCAAATCGAAAATGGCTCCGGCAATGCTGAGGTAAATATCGGGCGTGAGGTAGTTCTGATAATTTTCCCGAGTGGTATAGCTGTAACTAACCGTTCCATTTGGTTCAATACGGCTAACGGAAACGCACCAGTTGAAGCCCTGCGTCCCCACCTGCTCACAGAGCAAAATCCCACCACCCGGCAGGCTCGAAATTCCGATCGGGCGCTGAGGTGACCGGGCCAAAAATGCAGAGTCTGGACGACCATCGTGTAATAGTCGCACAAGCGATTCGGAATTTGCGTAATACAGGTCCACCAAGACGGCCCCATCACTCAGGGGTGTGATCGATTGAGCAAAGACGTTGACCTCAGGCGACGCCTGAAAGGATTCATCGACAATACCCTCGGGGGAATAGCGCCGGAATCGCTGCCCACCTGAACCGCCATTGATATAGAGGTAACCCGAACCATCGATGGCGGACATATCGATCGCTTGCGTGATCGCATTGAACGTCGCGTCAACGCTCCCATTCACATTTAAACGGATGACGGTATTATTCCCGCCGCTGCCGTCAGAAAAATTTCCCTCGACAATGACCTTGCCACTAGGTTGCAAAAACAAGCGCGAAACCTCGCCCGCTTGAATATATGAAAAAGTTGAATCAAGCGTACCGTCCGTATTCAGCCGAGCCACATTAAACACCCCGGGCCGTGGCATCGCGGTATTGTTGATGTAATCGAACCATCCCGCGATGAGGTGCTTGCCATCAGGCTGCCGGACGTGCGCGGTAAGCGCCGCAGTACGTGAAAAACGAGGATTATAGGTGGGATCGATTGTCCCATTGAGAAGTACATGAGAAATCGCAAATCGACTCGATTCGCGTTGAGCCGTCAAAGCCCCCTCAAAGTAGGTGCCGTCATCACTCAACACCGGTAAACCAAACCCATACGAAGAACTAAAAATGGGCGTCGAAATATCCGGGAAACTAGAATCATCCGTTCCATCCAGATTCATCAATCGTAGCTGGTACGACGGAACAGAGGCTATCTCCGTATTTGTGGTGTAGAATATCTTCCCATCGGGCCGCTGTGCGCCAAATCCGGAAACCCTGCCTAGCGGAGCCGGAACGAAAGTTTCATCCGAGGCGCCAGTTGAGGTGAGTCGAATTAATTTGTCCACTCCGTCCACCACTAAAATCTTTCCGTCGGATTCAGGATAAAACCGACCAGGACCTGCTGAAAACGCCGTGGGCATGACATTGAATGTCGCATCAATCGCGCCATTCAAATCTAACCGAACAAACTTCAATAGTTCCGTCGAACCCACTCGAGAAAACCGACCACTGATCAAAATCTTACCATCTGCGATTTGAGTCGCTTGGCTGACCGTGAGGTAATATCCGCTTTTCTCGATAGGTGAGGCAAAGGTCGGGTCGACCGAACCATCCGCTTTAAGCAAAGCAATACCTGCATTTGAGATCCCGTTAAGGGACGTAATATTTCCAAAAACCAAAATTCTCCCGTCCGATAAAAATTCACTTCCAAATCCATTCGCAGCCGGGAGGACCACAGTTGGGCCGTGGAATGTCGGATCGACCGTTCCGTCGGCCAGCAGCCGTTTGATCACAAACGGCGAGTAACCTTCCGTACTGATGGCTACCAATATTCGCCCGTCGTGATAAGTATGTAGAACCTGAGAAAAGGTCGGGCCGTGAAAGGTCGGGTCTAAGGAGCCATCCGCATTTAAGCGGATTAGTTGCCCGGTAAAGGACACTCCATTGACGATCGCATAGCTCGAGAGTAATAATTTGCCGCCAGGATATGCGGTCATTAGACTCGAGCCAGCTAAGATGTCATCGGCTTCAATCGCAGGCGCAAAGGTCGCATCTGGCGTCCAGTACTGGCCGCGTGCGCAGGGAAGCGCAGCGGCAACTAGCGAAGCAAGACCGACGATAAGACGAGCGAGTGAGCGGGATTTCATTTTAGAATACGGTGAGGAAAATAGGAGCGAAAATCGGCATGAGCGGGTGACGGGCTTTTCTCTTACTGCACCATCAGCACGACCGTATCCGCCATCTCGAAGAATGTGACGCCATCTTCGAAGGCTTGCAGCGTGTAGGTGTAAATGCCGGGCGCGTTCGGTGCGGTGAAGCTGAGGTTCGACGTACGGCTGGCTCCGGGTGCGACGCCGTTGAGCGGCGGGAAAGCGAGGAACGTATTATCCACGTCGCGGAATGAGAGGTAATGCGTCGCGCCCCAGGTGCGCGTGCCGCGGTTGGTGACGTTCGCCGTGAAGTTGACTGTTGCGCCAGGCGCGGCAGTGACCGGGATCGTGCTCGTGTTATAACTGATCGCGTTGCCGAGGGGCAAGGCGACGACCTTTACGATCACCACGTCCTGCGTGGAGAAAAATTCAATGCCGTCTTCGAGCGCCTGCACGTAGTAAGTGTATGTCCCGGGCGTCGTCGGAGCAGTGAGCGTGAACTCTATCGTCTTAGTACCACCGGCCGCAGTGCCGTTCAGCGGAATGAAGGAGAGATAGGTTTCGGCGGAGTCGCGCAGCGAAGCGTAATGTCCCACGCCCCACGCCTGCGTGCCCGCATTGCTCAGCGTGTATTTAAGATTCAAGACGGTGCCGGGTGCGACTTCGTCAGGATAACGCACGCGATTGTAGACGATCGCATTCGGCTGCGGAGCGAGCGCGACGAGCGTCAAGTTTGCTTGCGTCCCGAAATTACCCACACCGGTTTGCGATGCTTGCACGGTGTAGTGGTAGGTTCCTGGCGTGGAAGGAACCGTCAGGCTTAGGTTCACGGTTTTGCTCGCGCCGGGAGCTAAGACGGTGAGCGGGGTCGTCGAGAGCGTGGTCCCGTTGCTATCCTTCAGCGTGAGATTATGACTCGCGCCCCAGGTTGCGGTGCCGGTGTTCGTCACGTTGTACGTGAAAATGACATTCGATCCCGGTGCCGCGCTCACGGGAAATGACGTCGTATTGTAAGTGATCGCGTTCGCCACCGGCGCGAGCACGGTGAGCGTCACTGTCGTCTGCGTGGAGAAAAACTCCACGCCGTCTTCCAAGCCCTGCACATAGTACGTGTAAGTTCCAGGCGTTGTCGGTGCCGGGAAGTTCAAATTCGCCGTCGTCGTTTCGCCGGGAAGAATGCCGATGAGTGAGGAGAACGCGACGAAAGTATTATTCACATCGCGAATCGAGAGGTAGTGATGCGCGCCCCACGTTTTCGTTCCGACGTTCGTCACAAAGTAATCGAAATTGACGATCCCGCCCGCGGTGACACCCGTCGAAGATCTCGTTGTCGCGTACGTGATCGCGTTCTGTTGCGACGCGAGAACCACAAGGCGGGCGAAACGACTCGTGACCGAGCCGTCAGCATTGGTAGCGACGAGGCCAAAACTGCCGGCGTCGCTCAACTGAATGTTATTGAGCGTCAGCGTGGAATTTGTAGCGCCGGGAATGTTGATACCACCTTTCTGCCATTGATAGGTTGGTGCTGGCGTACCGCTCACCACACAGATCATCGATACCGACCCGCCGACAAACGAAGCGTGACTTAGCGGCTGAGTGATAATCCTCATTGGTGGGACCACGCTTAGCACGGCAACATCGCTAGCGGTTGAACCGCTCTCATTGCTAGTGATTACTTGATATGTGGTTCCATCACCAAACTCCGCGTTCGCGATAGAGTAGGTGCTGCTTGTTGCCCCCGCAATTGGCGAACCGTTCTTATACCATTGATATGCGGCCGCCGACCTACTGCTCACCTTAACAGTGAACGTCACACTCTTACCCACCGTTATAGTTTGGTTGATGGGTTGAGTGGTTATAAGTGGAGCCGTGTCGCTAGACCATTCACATAATGCGAGCGACAACCTATCACCCACTGAAACGGCAAATGCTCCTGCAATATCTGTTGGAGCAATCGCAGCAGCGAAGCCGCTCGTGCCCCATGCAACGACGGATCCATCAGTCTTGAGCGCAAGTACCTGACCATTTCCGGTAGCGATACCGCAAACACCGATTAACCCCAATGGAAGTCCATAACCCCATCCCGGTACCATTTCCTCAAGGGTGCCACCACGCTTGATACAATAAATTCCTTTTTCATCAATAAATACAACCCCCGTCAAAGCAGCAACCGCGTTGCTATCTATGTAATAGGGCGCCCCCCACGTCACAACCGTTCCATCAGCTTTTAATGCGTACGATATATAACCTGTAGTCACAACTTGTACTACGTCCCGCAAGCCAACGGGAACATCAGATTGTCCGTAACCATTATCACCCCAGGCTACAACTGTACCGTCACTCTTTAGAGCAAGGCAATTTAAAGGGGAAGCCGAGATCGCCACGACATTGGTTAGCCCACTCGGAATAGCCATGAGGCCAGTATCATATGCTGGGCTCCATCCGATAACCGACCCATCACTTCTAAGCGCCAATGTGCGCGTGCCACCGGAAGAGAGCGCGACAACCTCTGTCAGTTTTGAGGATACAATATCATTCAATATCCCCCAACTCGCAACGGTGCCATGCCGATTAATCGCGAACGCATAATCTGCGCTTGCAGAGATCGCGATTGCGTCCTTTAGAGCGGGAGGAATGGCGATCCCCCCAAACGTATTTCCATCACCCCAGCCAATGATCCGCGTTACGCTTGGAGCGACCCGAATGAAAATAGCCGGGCTATATTTAGTACCATAGTCACTGGTGATTCGAACCACAAAATATCCACTATCCTGCAACGTTAGATTCTGAACTGCCAGAGTGGTATCGGTGGCACCTGGGATCAGGCGACCATTCTTCAGCCATTGATAGCGGAGTACTCCAACCCCAGTAGCTGAAACACTCAAATTAATCGATCCGCCAGGAAGTATCACCTGCCGCGCAGGACTGAGCGAAGTTATGGTCAGAGTGGGCGTGACGCTTAATACCGCCTTAACGCTGCTAACAGCACCCAAGTGGTTAGAAACAATCACGTCATACGCTCCCGCCTGCAGCGTTGATGCGGCACTTAAGGTCAATGTCGGCCCCAATGCCCCACTTATATTCACTCCGTTAAAGCGCCATTGATAATAAAGGAGACCGGCGCCCCCGTCCGCACTTACAGCAAACGTGACGTTCTGTGCTTCCATCACAGTTTGATTTACTGGCTGAACGGTAATCTTAGGCACTATATCTCTACTCGCATCGCGCAGCGCCATCGCCCATGAACTGCACTGCGGCAACGCGATCACTTCGGTTAAACCGCCTGGAATTGGAATCTGACCATAATCTGGGCCACCAACCCCAACTAACGTGCCATCACGATTCACCGCCAACGAAGTAAAATAGCCCGCGAGCACCGAAGCAACATCGTGAAAGCTGGCCGTACCGGTGCAATTTGAATAGGCATTATTCCCCCACGCCACTACTGAACCGTCATCTCTTACTGCGAGTGAATGTTCAGCGCCGGCTGCAATAGCGACGACATGCGACAGGCCAACTGGGACAGGTAGAGTCCACGCGATGCTTTTATCGCCCCATGCCACCACCGTACCATCCGCTTTAAGAGCTAGCGAATGATTAGTACCAGCCGCAATTGCGACTACTCCAGAAAGTCCAAGGGGAACGTGCGAAACGTCTGAGGAGACGTTTCCCCATGATACTACAGTCCCATCGCTCTTGAGGGCCAGCGAATGATGGCCACCTGCTGAAATTGCTACAACATCGCCCAGCCCTGAAGGCACTAGAGTTTCGCCGTATGAATCTACACCCCATGAAACAACCGTGCCATCAGCTTTAAGCGCCAGAGAGTGCCCACCGCCCGCACCGCCGCCCCCTGCAATCGCCGAAATCGCGACGACGCCGTCCAATCCGACCGGTGCTCGCGTTTCTTGATAAACGTTAGTCTTAAGATCTAAAATCGTTCCATTCGCCCGAAGGATTAATCCGTCTGCAATTGCCACGGTGTCGGTCAAGTTCGGCGGGACGGCGTACGCGCCGCTACCCCAGGTCAACACTTGTGTAGCTACTGGTGACACAATCACAAAAATCGGAATACTTCGACGTGTCCCCGAATCATCGGTAATCTCCACAAAATAGTAGCCGCTATCTACGCGGGTTGTACTTCCGACAAAAAAGGAACTCGAAACAGAGCCAGGGATAGCCAGCCCGTTGTGCCACCACCGAAAGGTCAGCGAACCAGTTCCAGTAGCAGACACACTCAAGCTCAAACTCTGCCCTACATTCAATACTTGGCGAACCGGACTTAGTGCAGTAATCACAGGCAGCGTAGTAACCGTTAGGACGCCAGCATTACTCGTGATACTGCCGGCAACATTCGTCACGACCACCGTGTAGGAACCAGCATCGCCCACCGCTACGCTGGTAATGGTGAAGGAACTCGCAGTGGCCCCACTGATATTCGCTCCGCCCTTTCGCCACTGAAAAGTGGGCGCAGGAACGCCGCCTGCCGAAACTGTAAAAGTCACCGAGTTTCCCTCGACGACAGTTTGACCGACAGGCTGAGTCAAAATGCTTGGGCCCACCGAAGCTGTCACCGTCAAAGTCGCCGCATTACTCGTGGCACTACCAACCCCGTTTGTGACCACACAGCGGAACTGGTCGCCATTCGCGGCAATCGGAACGGCTGAAATAGAAATCGTGGAGGAAGTAACACCGGAATAATTGCCCCCATCGGAAAGATTGCCCCAAGTACCTCCGCCCGAGGGGAGGCGCTGCCATTGAAACGTCGGATTACCGGTGGCGGTGATCGAAAATTGCGCCGTCTGTCCAGCGTACACGCTCTGGTTCACGGGTTGGCTCGTGACAACTGGAACTATGATCGGAGCGCCATAGAGTGACTGCGCGCCGGCGATGTCGTCGGCGGCGAGCGTGTCGAGATTACTGACATGACTGTTCATCAGCGCCGTCACGCTCTGCGGCGGACTCGCCAGATCGGGGTGAGTGATGCCGAATACGTGGCCCAACTCGTGCAGCGCCACGCGCTGGATATCCTCGGCGGCGCGCAACGGTCCACGATAGGAATCCCAAGTATAGGCGTTGTTTAAAATGATGTCTGCCTGGGTCCGACGATAAGTACCGTCCGAACGCGGTGTGTTGGAATAATAATAAACCGTGATCGCCAGGACATTGGCATCGAACGCCGTTCCATACACGGCGCTGTCGAAGCCAATCTCGTTGGCGCTATTGTTTACCGGTGCCGCAGCACCGACGACCTGATTGGCAAATTGCACGGTGCCGAGTTGAGCATTCCAAATTTGCAGGGCAGCCTGCACACTGGAGTTATACGTGGAGCCGTCGCTCAAAGTCGCAGCCGCCCCGAGCTGAATCTGCATCGTGACCGTGCCCGCATTCCACGTGATGGGTTGTCCATTATTTTTGGTAATCTCATATCCCCAAGTCAGCGGACACAAAATCAGCGCCAAGCAACAACCAGCCAGCGCACGGAAAAAGGATTTATTTTCCATGAGCGGAGCGCTGGTAATTGACGTTATAGGCCGCCTTTATCTGCTGCACAAAATCTTCAGGCGAAAGCACCGGCACGCTGGCCCCGGCTGTTTGCTTCGGGTCTGGCGCAGGGCCTTCATTCATGGGCAGCGCGACCTCCGCGGTATCGTGCAACGGCAGCTGATTACTTCGCGCCACTTGAGCCCGTGCGCCGGGTTTACGGTGGATCGGATAACGGCCATGCATGGCCGCCGTCAGCGGATAAAACTGCCGGCCGTTGCCGCGCACAAAAAGAATATCCTCCTGCCCGACGGTAAACATCGGCATGCCCTGCACCACCATTTCGTCCTCGCCGACCCGACCGCCGAGCATTTCCAGGACCAAGGGCTGCGGTGGCGTGCCGCTGATTACCTCAAGCACCTCGATCTCAACCAGCGTGAAAATATTTCGATGGCCGTTTTTCTCCCGCCATTCGGAACGCACGGATTTGACCACCGCGCGGACAATATAATCGGACTCGTTCACCAAGGCGGCGAACGTGGGTGGCTCGACCGTTGTCGCTCGCGTCGGCAGCGCCATCAACGGCATTGCGAAACAAATCAACCACGCAGGTATTCTACGGGATCGCGCACGCGTGGACAGGAGAGTGATCGGCATTTTCATGGGATGAGAAGCAATCGGCGCATTCAAAATTAGGGTAACGCGAGCGGAATGCCTTAGCTTTTTCTCCATGAGAAAACCACGCACCGCCCACATCATAATGCGATCAGAGGCACCCACCCATGCCAAATATAAATGCTGCGCATTTACTCACTTCGGCGAAGGAGCAGAGTGCGCAAATGCCACTAAGGGAAAACACCTACACTTACTGCACCATCAATACAACCGTGTCCGCCATCTCGAAAAACGCGACGCCGTCCTCGAACGCTTGCAAGGTGTAAGTGTAGATGCCGGGTGTAGTCGGTGCGGTGAAACTGAGGCTGGAAGTCCGACTTGCTCCGGGCGTGACCCCATTGAGTGACGGGAACGCGAGGAACGTATTGTCGACGTCGCGGAACGAGAGGTAGTGCGTTGTGCCCCACGTGCGTGTGCCACAGTTGGTGACGTTAGCGGTGAAGTTGACTGTTGCGCCCGGTGCGGCAGTAACCGGGATCGTACTCGTGTTGTAACTGACCGCGTTGCCGAGCGGCAACGCCACCACGGTCACAATGACAACATCCTGCGTGGAGAAAAATTCAATACCGTCCTCGAGTGCCTGGACGTAGTAGGTGTATTTTCCTGGGGTCGTCGGCGCCGTCAGCGTGAACTCAACCGTTTTCGTCGCGCTGGTTGCCGTACCGTTTAACGCGATGAACGCCAAATAGGATTCATTTGAGTCGCGCAGTGAAACATAATGCCCCGCACCCCAAGCCTGCGCACCGGCGTTGCTCAGCGTGTATTTCAAACTCAAGACGGCACCAGGGACAACTTCACCCGGATAACGCACGCGATTGTAGACGATCGCATTCGGTCGCGGGGCCAGCACAACGAGCGTTAAGTTCGCTTGCGTCCCGAAATTCCCCACGCCGGTTTGTGACGCTTGCACCGTGTAATTGTAGGTGCCGGGTGTAGTCGGAACGGTGAAGCTCAAGTTGACCGTCTTGCTCGCGCCCGGAGCGAGTACGGTCAATGGCGTTGACGAAATCACGGAGCCTCCGCCGTTCTTCAGAGAAAGAATGTGAGTTGCGCCCCATGTCGCCGTGCCGGTGTTGGTCACGTTGTAGGTGAAGATGACGTTCGATCCCGGCGCCGCGCTTACCGGAAATGAAGTCGTGTTGTACGTAATCGCATTGGTCACTGGCGCGAGGACCGTGAGCGTCACCGTTGTTTGCGTAGAGAAAAATTCCACCCCGTCTTCCAAGCCCTGCACGTAGTACGTATAAGTTCCGGGCGTTGTCGGCGCAGGAAATTTCAGATTCGCGGTCGTCGTTTCACCGGGAAGAATTCCGATCAACGAAGAAAATGCGACGAACGTATTGTTTACGTCGCGAATCGAGAGATAGTGATGCACGCCCCACGCCTTCGTGCCAACATTGGTCACGAAATAATCAAAGTTCACGATCCCGCCCGCAGTGACACCGGTCGAAGACACCGTCGTCGCGTACGTGATCGCGTTCTGTTGCGGCACCAGCGCGACCAGGCGCGCGAAGCGACTGGTCGCGGAGCCGCCGGAGTCCGTCGCGATCACCGCGTAACTCGACGCATCCGATAGTTGGACGTTGGTCAACGTGAGCGTCGCGCCGGTGGCGTTTAAAATATTAATTCCACCCTTCTGCCATTGATACGTAATCGGCGTGGCACTGGTGGCGAGAGCGACAAAACTAATCGTCGATCCGACAAACGCAGGCTGACTGAGCGGCTGAGTGGTGAAAGTTGGCCCCGCATTTACGGTCAACGTGGCGGGATTACTGGTCACCGAGCCTGCGGCGTTAGTGATCGTGACGGTATAACTACCGGCATCCGCAGATGCGGTGGACGAAATGGCGTAGCTGGCCGAGGTGGCTACGGCGATGGCCGTCGTTCCCTTGGACCATTGATAGGACAAGGGGGCAGTGCCGGTGGCACTCACGAAAAAGGAAACAGGATTTCCGGCGGTAACGGTCTGCCCCGCGGGTTGGGTTATAATTGCCGGTGCGACAGCGACCGCGACACCGGTGGGCGGGAGTGCTGCGCCACCCGTCAGCGCAGTAATGGTGCTTTGGTCCGTAACGGCCCCCGAGGTCCAGTCGAAAATGCCTCCAGGGGTGTTCCAATAGATAGGCTTTATCCCACGATTGTTGGCCTTATCCACGACACACTTGTTAAAATACGTAGTCGAAGCGTAGTTCAAGGTGGCGTCCGCGCCAATGAGATTTCCGCGCCTATACGCACCGAATTCGCCTAGGATTACAGGGATACCCCGGCTGATGAATTTGCTCTGCATCTTATCGAATTCGGCATCCATATAAGCTTCCTCGCCCCAAGTGGCATTGCGAGAAGGCAGGGTGGTGGAATGATAACCAGCTCCCCAGAAGTAGAACATGGCACCCCATGACTGGTCAGAATCCATCAGCGCGAACTGATAGGGAGAATAATAATGAACTTCGACCATCAAACGACCGGATGTTGAGTCGCTCGGCATGGTGTTCATCAATGAATCGGTCTTGTCGATGTCGGTGTTGGGCCCCTGAATCGCCAGCCAGCGGGAGCTGTTGCTGCCGCCAGTGGCGCGAACCGCGTCGATGAAGGTCTTGTAGTATGACATCAGCGTGGACACCTGGGCGGCCGTACCGGCGTTTGGCTCATTCGCACCGGCAAAAATCAACTTACTGTCGTAGCCCTTGAAGGTGGTCGCGATCTGCGTCCAATAGGAGTTCATTTTCGCGTTGATCGTCGGATCCACTGTTCCGGTGATATGGTTTTCCAGCCAGCCATTATCCCAGTGACAGTTAATGATGACGTACAGGTTCTTCGCGTAACACCAGTCAACCACCTGTTTGACCCGCGCCATCCAGGCAGCATCGATTTGGTAGGTGGATTGGTTGGCGTGACTGTCCCACGCGACCGGGATGCGAATGGTGTTATATCCGGCGTCAGCTACTGAGTTGATCAGGTTCTGGGTTGCCGCCGGGCCCCAGCTGCCTTCGCCGCCGGGCGGCTCCAAGGTGTTTCCTAGATTCCAGCCGTAGGTTGGAGTAGGTAGCTGCGCGAATGAGGCCGACCGAAGCAGAAGGAGGCACGCGATCGCGATGAAAACAGCAATTGATCGTCGATTCATTTTTTTATTTCCCAAGCTTATTGCTCATTTGCTGATTTAACACTAAACTCATGCGAGCCACGAAATGACAAATACATTATTACCGAGAACCCGCGGGTGCCCGACCAATACGAAGTGCGCGTAAGTGGCAGACGTCGCATTCGCAAGCGGTGCGCGGTTCGCAGGTTTGAAACCACCGAATAAAGTAGGCGCTGTGCGCGAAGAGTTAGCTTAAGGTACTGTGAGTACAACCGTGTCCGCCATCTCGAAAAAGGCGACGCCGTCCTCGAACGCTTGCAGCGTGTACGTGTAGATCCCGGAGGTCGTCGGGGCCACAAAACTCAGGTTCAACGTCCGGCTTGCGCCAGGCACAACGCCGTTGAGCGACGGAAAGGCAAGGAACGTATTATCCACGTCGCGGAACGAAAGGTAATGCGTCGAGCCCCACGCTCGGGTGCCACGATTCGTGACGTTGGCGGTGAAGTTCACCGTCGCGCCCCGAGCTGCGGTGAGTGGAAAGGTGCTGGCATTATAACTGACCGCATTACCGAGCGGCAGCGCATCGACCTTCACGTTGACCACGTCCTGGGTGGAGAAAAACTCGATGCCGTCTTCCATGGCCTGCACATAATAAGTGTAGGTGCCGGGCGTCGTCGGCGCGGTAAGGGTAAAATCAACCGTCTTAGTCGCGCCGGTCGCTGTGCTCGTCAGCGGAATAAAAGCGAGGTAGGTGGAATTGGAGTCACGCAATGTAGCGTAGTGCGTGGCACCCCACGCCTGCGTGCCAGCATTGCTGAGCGTATATTTCAGATCCAAGACCGCGCCGGGTACGGCTTCGTCGGGATACCGAACCCGATTGTAGACGGTCGCGTTGGGCTGTGGCGCAAGGACGACCAGCGTCAAGTTAGCTCGGGTAGGGAAATCACCCGGGCCGGAATCCGTCGCTTGTACGATATAATTATAGGTGCCGGGCGTGGATGGAACCGTGAAACTCAAGTTAACGGTCTTGCTCAAACCCGGAGCCAAGACCGTCAACGGTGCGGACGATATCACCGTGTAGCTGCTATTCTTCAGGAGCAGAAAATGGCTCCCGCCCCATGTCCCAGTGCCGGTGTTGGTCACATTGTAAGTGAAAATGACGTTCGACCCGGGTGCCGCGCTGACGGGGAATGACGTCGTGTTGTACGTGATCGCGTTTGTCACCGGCGCAAGGACGGTGAGCACTACCGTCGTCTGCGTGGAGAAAAATTCCACTCCATCTTCCAGGCCTTGCACGTAATAAGTGTAGGTGCCGGGTGTCGCCGGCGCCGGGAATCGCAGATTCGCGGTCGTCGTTTCGCCGGGGAGAATGCCGATGAGTGAAGAGAATGCGACGAACGTATTATTCACGTCGCGGATCGAGAGGTAATGATTCGCGCCCCATGTTTTCGTCCCGACGTTGGTTACAAAGTAATCGAAATTGACGATGCCACCCGCTGTCACGCCCGTCGAAGAAACGGTCGTCGCATACGTGATCGCATTCTGCTGTGAGACGAGCACGACCAACCGGGCGAAGCGACTGGTAACCGAACCATTGCTGTTCGTTGCAACGAGACCATAACTACCCGCGTCGCTCAATTGCACATTGGAAAGAGTCAGCGTCGAAGAAGTGGCCCCGGGGATATTGATTCCGCCTTTTTGCCACTGGTAGGTCGGCGTGGGGGTCGCGGTCACTGCGCAGATCATCGACACCGAGCTACCGACAAACGCGGCGTGGCTTAATGGCTGCGTCGTGATCACGGGCAGGACTCGGACGGTCAGGACCGCGCCGGCGGTTGTGGCGGTGCCAGCTGCATTCGTTGCCACCATCGAGTAGGTCGCTGCGTCAGTCGTCTGGATATTCGGAAGGGTCAGCGTCGCAGTTGTCGCTCCCGAAATATTAACCCCGTTCTTTAGCCATTGATAAGTCGGGGTCGGTATACCGCTAGCCGCAGCCGTAAATGTCACGGAGTTTCCGGAAACGATCAACTGACTCAAGGGCTGGGTCGTGATGGACGGCGCGACAGCGCTAACCGTCAGTGCGCCGACATTGCTCGTAATCGATCCCGCAACATTGGTGGCGACGCAGCGAAATTGGGAACCATTCATCGCGAGGGTCGTAGTCCCAATGCTTAAGGTCTGAGTTGCCGTGCCGGTATAAATCGCCCCGTCACTCAGGTTCGCCCAAGTCGAAGAACCAGCGGGAAGACCCTGCCATTGAAAAGTGGGCCCGGGACTACCGCTGACTGAAACTGAAAACAAAAGCGACTGACCGGCCACGACACTTTGGCCAGACGGCTGTTGAGTGAAAGCCGGGGCGGTGGGCGTGGACGTTGCGCCTGCAATCGTATATTGCCCCAAACTTCCGTAACTGGTGTAGCCCGTCGGAGTGCTCGCCACAGGATTACCGGTGCCAGTCCCGGAGACCCGCAGATAATACGTGCCCGCCGCTAGCCCGGCGCTCAGGGTCGCGCTGGTGGTGTTGACATTGCTGGCATCATTGCTGGCGACGAGTGTATTGGAAGAATCGTAAAGCTGGAGCGCAACATCGAGGTTACCGCCTTTCGTATCCACTGCACTGCGCCAAGGCGTAACCGTGAAGTCGACGGCCCGCAGGCCTGTCACCGAAAATGAAAACCGATCAGCTTCGCCCGGCGTGCCGATCACGCCTTGGCCGGTGAGGTTGGTGCCACTGACCGTGAGCGCGCTAGCGGCCGCGTTATTGTCGGCCGGCGCAGCAGACGCATAACCAAGGTGTCCGGAAATGAGTGCAAGGTCATCCTCCGTATTGTTGGCGGCAAAGTACTCCCCCTTTGACCACGTGCTCACATTTTTATTGTAAGGCGTGCCCATGAGCGGTCCCCACGACGTCTCACCAGTCCCGTGACCCGAATAGTATTCAGTGGAAGTAGTACCGTCGTGCGAGAGAGAAAGATTATGTCCCATCTCGTGCGAAGCGGCTTCCGCAATGTAATCTTCATAGTAATATTCCTTGTCCGCATAAACCAAGGCGGGGGAGTAAGTGCTAACGTAGCTGAAATCGCCAAACACGTCCAAGTACGCGATACCCGCGGAAGTGCTGCTGCCGGGCATAGCCACACCGTTGGAATCGGTACTGGTGGTGATCAACACCCGGCCCGTGGTGCTGGTGAAAGTGGCCGGCTCCTCCGTGGTAACGTCGACATCGAACGGGGCGTAATCCTCGGCGACCCGTTCCCAAATTCGAATAATTTCCGTCTGCTCCGCATCATCGAAAGTCCCTGCCACACTTCCATTCAGATGAAAGGGCCGCGCGACATAAGTGTCGACGGCGGCACGATAATTGGCGTCGCCCGGCGAACCGCGGACCATATTCCACTGGGTGCCAGTGATATTATGACCATTGAAATCCAAGTAGATCACTTTGGATGCACCCGGTTTACTGTGTTTAACCGGTGGGGTGAGAATCGATACCGGTGCGGCAAGTTCAGTTGGCGGAGATGCCGCAGCCGACACTGGAGCTTGCGCACGAGCAGCCACCACACTCGGAGCCACGGCCGGAGCCGCGCATTCATAATAGAGATGACCGGTTGAATCCGCGTGAAGCGACGCACAATCGTTTAACGGCACGTGTAAGCTTCCCAGCTTTTGTAGTGCATAGTTCCGGGCTGCCTCAGGCAGTTTTCCGAGTTCAGTTCTAAATACTCCCGCCGGCACATCCTCCAAGTGCACTGGTCCACTTAACCCAAAAACCTGCGGGGCAGATCGCACCACAGAGGGAGCCGAGGAGAGTGGCGAGGATTCTGTCGCCGCAGGATTATCGACTCGCGCGGTGCCTTCCGCCGCGCGGATCGCCGGGTCAGTTGCAGGAGCTTGTGCGATTGTGGCGCGGGTTTTCTGGTCGAGTTTGACGCGCCCCCATAGGCCCGAAGCCAAATAGATTCCGCCTGCAATCAGGACCAGAAAGGCTGTGACAAATACGACCCGGTCATTTTTTAAATGCATAGAATTGGCCCGCTAAATTTATCGGCAGAATAGTCGCGACACGCAAGCGTCGACTCCCTTCGCAGCCGGTCTGAATCATCTTCAATAGTGAATCGACCAATCAACCGATTACAACTGAGCGAACCCGAACCACCCGCTAAGACCTTGCTTCGCGAACAATTACCCACTCCCGAAAAAACCGGGCATTCCCTTGCCCGAAGAAACGATCCGGAGCGCGTGTCCCGATTGACATAAAAATTACGCGTCGCGCTGCGGCGCGCGCGAAATTCGGGCGAATCGTTAACGGTCACTCGACCGATCGAATGCGGCGGCTCGCCGACGCGTCGCGTTTTTTTCATCACGTGGATTATGGGACAATCAGCACCAGATTATCCGACATGTTAAAGAACTCGATGCCGGACTCGAAGCCTTGGACATGGTAGGTATATATACCCGGAGCCGAGGGCGCGACGAAGGTGAAACTCACGGTCTTGTTCGCTCCCGGAGTAACGCCACCGATCGACAGGAAACCGAGGAAGGTGTTGTCCGCATCGCGCAGGGAAAGGTAGTGGTTTGCGCCCCACGTCTGCGTGCCTCGGTTGGTCACGTTCGAAGTGAAACTCACGCTGGCGCCGCGAGCAGCGGCACTCGGGAAAGTCGTGCCATTGTAGGTCGCGGCGTTTGCAATCGGGGTCGCGAGCACAGTCAGCACGATCACATCCTGCGTGTCAAAAAACTCCACGCCATCTTCCAAACCTTGCACCGTGTAGGTGTAAATTCCCGGGGTCGTGGGTGCGGCAAAGCCGAAGCTGACCGTGGTGCTGCCCGCGGGAGCCACGCCGTTCAAGGGGACGAAGGCCAAATAAGTTCCGTTCCCGTCGCGCAGGGAGGCGTAGTGACGCGCGCCCCAGGCCACCGTACCGGCGTTGCTGAGTGAGTAGCGCAAGTTGACTATGGCGCCGGGGGTCACGTTGTCGACTGACCGCGTAGCGGTGTACACCATCGCGTTCGGATGCGGCGCGAGCACGGTTAGCGTCAGGTTGGCCTGGGTGGTGAAGGCACCGACTCCGGTTTCTGTGGCTTGGACGAAATAGGAATAAACTCCCGGAGTCGTCGGCGCCGTAAAGCTCAGGTTCACAGTTTTGCTTTGGCTGGAGGCCACACCTTTGAGTGAACTATTCTCCGCGTAGACGCCGGCGCCATCTCGGAGGGTAAGATAATGGTTCGCACCCCACGGATTGGTGCCGGTGTTCGTCACGTTGAAATTAAAGATCAGGTTCGATCCCGGCGTCGCACTGATGGCGAAATTGGTCGAATTGTACGTGATGGAATTCGAAGCCGGCGCGAGAACGTTCAAGGTAAACGTCGTCTGCGTGCTGAAAAACTCCACGCCATTCTCGAGTCCCTGCACCGTATAAGAGTAAGTGCCCGGTGCAGTCGGAGCGAGGAAAGTGAGATGCGCCGCTTTATTTTCGCCCGAGTTCACGCCAATCAAAGATGAGAACGCCACGAACGTTCCGTTGCTATCGCGGATCGAGAGATAGTGATTTGCGCCCCAATTTCGCGTACCGATATTGGTCAGCAAGTAATCCAATCCGACGGTCCCTCCGGTCGTGACGCCGGTAGGATACACGTTAGCCGCATACGTCGTCGCATTGGCCTGCGCGACCAACACCACAAGGCGCGCGAACCGACTGGTCACAGAACCGACGGAATTCGTGGCGACCACCGCGTAACTTCCGGCATCGGCAATTTGCACGTTGCTCAAGCTGAGGCTCGCATTTGTGGCACCTGACACATTGTTACCATTCTTCTGCCATTGATAAGTCGGCGTGGGCGTTCCAGTCACGACCGCGGTCATCGTCACGGAGCCTCCGACAAACGAAGCATTGCTCAGGGGTTGCGTCGTGATGACGGGTGCAGCCGCAGTCCCGACGTGGCCGGCGTCAGATGCACTCAATGCGCTGCTCCCAGCGGAATTCACCGACTTGACCCAATAATAATAAGTCACGCCACTCGTCGCAGTGAAATCATAATACAGGGCGAGAGGAACGTTTCTCGCGAGGCGCACGGCGGAGGCGGAGTCGTTCGTCGTACTACGCCACACTTCGTAAGCGGTCGCACCGATGGTTGGACTCCAGGTGATTCGCGTGCCGTCAATGACAGTGCCATCGCTCGCCACCACACCTGTCGGTCTGCTCGGTGCAGTCAGCGGACCGTCGGCAATCTTGATCGGAGTGT
>JANYFP010000078.1 GCA_025362555.1 Verrucomicrobiota bacterium | reverse complement strand
CTGGGCAAGAAGAGCCAAGACTACATCGCCCGTATCTTGGTCTATGCAATCAGCCATAAAGAGCACTCGCTCGCCAATGCTTTCACCCGCGCCGCCAACCAAGAGATGCAACGTTTCAGCCAAGGTCTGCCAACGCTCGACACCTGCATCACCGCCGCCCCTCTCCTCGGTCTCCTCGGTACGGTTACCGGCATGATGGGAACTTTCGCCGCTTTGAACAGTGGCAGCGGTGACATCAGCGCCTCGACCGGCGCAATCACCGGCGGCGTCGCCGAAGCGCTTATCGCCACGATGTGCGGTCTCGTTATCGCCGTCACCGGCCTCCTCCCATTCAACATCCTGAACGCCCGAGTTGAAATCGCCCGCCATGAAGTTGAAGATGCCTCGAATTCACTCGAGATCATCATCAACAAATCCGTCGGAACCTCCTCCCACTAAGCGGGGAGAGATTCCACAGATTTAACCTCTAAGTACTAACTGTATGCACGGTGGTGGCGGAACAGGCCCCGGTGGCGCAAAAAGAGCCCGCATTGAGATTATTCCTCTCATTGACGTTATCTTCTTCCTGCTCGCGACCTTTGTCTTGTTTACTCTTTCCCTTAACAAATCGAACGGCATTGCTGTTCATTTGCCAGTTTCAGAAACTGCGGAAAATCGCGATCCAAACGGAACCGTAACGATAAGCGTTACCGACGAAGGTACGCTGGCTTGGAATAAAGACCTTGTCACTCTAGACGAATTTTTGGTGCGGCTGCAGCAGTACCACCAAGAAGAGCCGGATGGACGAATACTTATCAACGGCGACGAAAAAGCATTTTTCGTCCAAGCGGTCTATGTTTTCGACGAGGCCCGCAAAGCTAAATTCAAGCAAATCTTTATTGAGACCCGCAGCAAATAATCTGCGAACCGTCTAATAAATTGGCGCTAAGCCCGTATAATCTCTGAACAAAGCCACACCATGGAAGGCACAAAAATCAAAGTCCCAGTCCGCAAGAAGGCACGTATTGAGATCATCCCTCTCATCGACGTTATTTTCTTTCTCCTCGCGACCTTTGTTCTCTTCACCCTGTCGTTAAACCGCATTCGCTCGCTACCAGTTGAGTTGCCAGCAGCGGTGGCTTCGAAAGAAAAGCCATTAACTGAACCAGTAACGATTCAGGTTTCCGGGGAAGGTGCCATTTTCTGGAACCGCGAACTGATTGATATGGCAGACCTTCATTCACGTATCGCTTTCTATAAAACACAGACAGAAGATCCGCGTATTCTCGTCGCAGGTGACGAGCGAGCTCGCTTCGGCCAAACCGTTGCAGTTCTCGACGAAATCCGCAGAGAAGGAATTGATAAATTCTCAGTCGAAACCCGCCCTCGTGCCACCGGGAAATAAGCCGAATCGCCCATGAACAAAGACCTCATCATTGGCCTCGTGTCATCTCTTGCTCTGCACTTTCTGGTCCTTAATCCATTTTCCGGTAAAGCTCCTGCCCCGAAAAGATATTCTCCTCCCAAGGAAGAAATTATTCAGATGGATATGCCTCCTCCAGATGAGGACAAAAAGGATGAAGTTAAAGATCTGGACGACACTCCGGTAGAAACGCAACTCGCCCCCCCGAGTCTGGTGGATCTTCCCTCAATTGTACCGATCACAGCCTTTACCCAAACGCTGACCCCTCCCCCACCTCCCGGTCTGACACCGTCGAAGGGAGCCATCACCATTCCAGTCATGAAGCCCGGTGCCAATTTCGGCAAGGGCATGGAACTCTTTGATGTTAGTCAGCTCGACCAAAGACCCGTGCTCCGCGTCCCAGTGCAACCGGCCTACCCCTACGAAATGAGCCGCGCAGGTATTAACGGTAACGTGGTTGTGGAATTCATCATCAGCAGCAACGGCGATGTGACTCAGGCGCAAATTATCCGTTCGTCCAATCGTGAATTTGAAGTTCCCGCCATGCAGGCCGTCTTGAAATGGAAATTCAAGCCAGGGCGCAAAAGTGGTCGCGCCGTTAACGTCCGCGCCTCGCAGCTCATCGAGTTCAATCTCGATGAAAACAAATAATCTTCGACTGGCCCGCCATGTTTAACCTTTATTCCAAGCCAACCCGTACCTTTTGGGCTCTCTGCGCTGCAGTGATTCTCACGGCATCCGCGACCGCCCAACTCACCACCAAAGACTATTCGCCTTCAGATGCGACTGGAGAGGTCTTAGGTAAATATCATATCGCGCTCGAGGCGAAGAATTATGACGGGGCCATCGCCATCTTGGACGCCCAGATTCCAAAAGCGGAAGCAGGGAGTTACGACCTCGCATTACTTTACCAGATCAAAGCGCAGACCTTGCTGCAAAAGGGTGACTTCCCCAAGTCCATTGAGCCGTTGGAACGCGCCGTCGCCTTGTCCGACTCCAAAACCCCTACCTATTTTGAAGAAAAAGCAGTGCGCGAGTTCATTTATTTTCTAGCGCAACTGTACTATCAAGAAGCATCCCAATCCAAGAATCCAAGTGTGGCGGTAAGTTATTACGATAAAGCCGACAAAGTAATGGCTCGCTGGGTTAAAATTACCCCGAAACCGAATCCCGACGGTTTGCAGCTTTATTCTCAGATTCTTTATAGCTGGGCTTCACTAAATCCTGACAAACCTGATTTAGAGCTTATCAAGCGTGCTTTGGTCCAAATCGATGCCGGCATGCACACGGCAAACCATCCGAAAGACACCTTTTACCTCCTGCAACTGATCTGTCTCCAGCAGCTCGGTAAGATGTCAGAAGCAGCGGAAGTCCTCGAACTGATCGTCAAACAGAAACCCGATTCAGCGGCCTACTGGCAGCAGCTTTCCGCCTTTTATTTGAGCTCTGCTCAGGAGACTCGCGCCATCCTCACCTTTGAGCGGGCGCAAGCCCACGGGTTCTTGAACACCCCGAAGGACAATATCAATCTTGTCGGTATCTACTTCAATTTGGGTCAGTACGAAAAAGCCGCTGATCTCTTGGAAGCCGGCCTGACGGACGGAAAAATCGAAAACGACCTTAAAAATTGGGAGCTGCTTGCTTTCTGTTATCAGCAAATGGAGCGTCCGCTCAAAGGCATTGAAGCACTGAAGAAAGCGACCAAAGCTTTCCCTACTGCCGGGCAGATGGAATTCATGATTGCCCAAGCCTACCATGGTCTTGATCAGCCAGCCGCCGCTCTCCCCCACGCGCAAGCCGCCATCACCAAGGGTAATCTGGCCAAACCGCATCAATCGTACATGTTTCTCGCGTACATCGCATTTGAGCTGAAGAAATACGATATTGCCTTGGACGCAGCCAAGAAAGCCGCCGCACTTCCTGAAGGAGCCAAGGATCCGCAAACGAAAAGCATGATCAAGGCGATCGAAGAAATGATCAAGGAACGCGAGGCCAAGAAGAACAAAGCCTAAACCCTATTTTAAACGTAAGCAGCACCCGACCATGAATAAAGTCTATCTCATATTCCCGCTTGTTGGTATCCTGATCTTTGGTGGTTTCTACCTTAGCTTTAACAAGGTCGACGAAGCCAAAATCGTCGCTATCAAGCAAAAGGCCGAAGACGCTAAAAAAGCCAAAACCAAGCAGCAAAACGCTGATCGCGTAGTTGCTATTGAAGCTGCGGTTAAGGCTCAGGCCGCACAAAAGATTTTGCGAGAAGAACGGGAGCGCGTTGATGAGGCCAAGAAGGTTGCGCGCCAAGAAGCAGAGGATACTCGTCAGCGCACTCATGATGACGCCCTGAAGTTCCGTGACCAAGTCGCGCGTCTCAAGCGTGAGCTGACGGAAGTGAAAGAAGCTACCGCTAAGATCGCCGACGAAAAGAAGCGCCACGCGGACGAAGAGGCTTTTTTAAAGAACTACGTCGCTGCGGCGGAAGCGAACGTGAAGTATTACTACGACTTGCTCGACAAGATTACTGCGGCAGAAAAAGCCGCCGAACAAGCAGCGCAAGCAGCCGCGTTGGCCGCCAAGAAAAGCTAATCCCTATTTTCGACCCACATGAACAAGTCATATCTTATCGTTCCCATCATTCTTTTGGCTGTATTCGGCTTTCTCTATAACGGCGCGACCAAGGAAATGGCGGTGAAGGCCGCCAAGCAGCAAGCCACAGCCGACGCCCGGAAAGCTGAGGACAAAAAGCGCAAGGATGAGATCGAAGCCCGTGCCACCGCTGACGCCAAGAAGCGCCAGGAAGAACGCGAAGCGACTGATCGCGCCAAGGAAGAAAAGAAAGTCCGCGAATATCAGGAAGTCTTGAAGGCCCTGCGTGATGAATCAGCCAAGTATTCCGCTGAAGCCGACAAACTCTCCAAGGAATCCGCCGATCTGGAACTGCAGATTGCTCAAGCTCGCAC
The DNA here is from genome assembly GCA_025362555.1 of Verrucomicrobiota bacterium. Classification (GTDB taxonomy): domain Bacteria; phylum Verrucomicrobiota; class Verrucomicrobiia; order Opitutales; family Opitutaceae; genus Lacunisphaera. Next base: position 484 of record JANYFP010000078.1, on the reverse strand, counting down.
CAACAAAGAAACGCTCAATCGCGAGAGCTTTGATTTGGCCAAGGCCGTTGAACTGGCGAAAATTAATCGTCGCAACGCCGAGCTCGAAATCCAGCGCATGATCGATCTGTTGGGTCGGAAATTGAGCGATAGCAAAATCGTCGTTCCTCCTGCGCCACCACCACTGGCGGCGGCGAAATAAACGGCCACCTCCCTCTTCAGCCGCGCCTCAAAAGGCGCGGCTTTTTTATGGGCCGAGTGAACTCACGATGATCCTTAAAAACCGCAGTTGGACAGTATCGTCCCGACCGAGCCCCTCGTGGACAGGGCGTAGTAGGGACGATCCACCACTTTTGGATCCATCTCATTTTGAATTTCTTGATTAGGGAAACGCTGATTTAATCTGATCATGATCGGAGACCGAGGGGAGACAGGCATGTGGGGTGCTACTGAGCAGGCCATGACACAACAGACGACATTCGCCCACGCGGAGTTTAGCGCGAAG
>JANYFP010000185.1 GCA_025362555.1 Verrucomicrobiota bacterium | reverse complement strand
TCCAGCTACACCCGCGACGACGTGCCGCCACTGCTCCGCACTGGAGCCAATCCCGCCTTCCACGAAGGCTTCGGCGAACTCACCGCGCTGGCCTCCGGCATGGCGCCTTACCTTAAATCCCTCGGCGTCCTACCCGCTGATCTCAAAATCGATGAGCGCACTTACATGTTAACTGACTCGCCGGGCATCCCGTTTATTTTCTGGGCCTCCGGGACGATGACGCATTGGGAAGCCGACGTGTACGCGAACAAACTTCCCGCCGAGCAATGGAACGCGCGGTGGTGGAAATACGTCCGCGATTTCCAGGGTGTCGAACCGCCCGCCGAGCGCAGCGAAGAGTGGTGCGATCCCGCCACCAAGACCCACATCGACGACACACCCTGCTATTATTATTCGTACGCCATCGCGCAGGTTTTCAAGTACCAGCTGAACGATTACATCGCCAAAAAAATTCTTCATCAGCCACCGCAGAGCTGCAACTACGCCGACAACAAGGAAGTGGGCGCCTTCCTGAAACGCATCATGGAAAAAGGCGCCACCGAAGACTGGCGCAAGGTAATCAAGGACGCGACCGGCGAAGATTTCTCCACTCGCGCGATGATGGAATATTACCAGCCCCTGTTCGACTGGCTCAAGGAGCAGAACAAAGGCCGGCCGATCGGTTGGGAATAAAAGGTAGGGCGACTGCGCCGTGCCTGGATAGTGACTGCGAAACGTAGCGGCAGGCGTCCCTGCCTGCCGGCTCTGTGGCGCGAACAAGTGCCAACTCGAGCATTCGCGCGGTAACGCTGGCGGCCCCCATTACTCGTCCGCATCAAACCCACAGGCACGGAGGCCTGTGGCTACTCGATCGACGGATTATTTTGCAGACACTGCCTTGGACAGTACTCCGTCTCCGGGCTTTTGTGGGCGGGGTGCCTTTGCTGGGCGACCGGCCCGGACCAATACCGGGTTTGCAGCAAGCAAACAACGGCACTCACCCCGCGAGGCATCACCAGCGAATGCAGAATGCAGGGTGAGGGCACCCCGCCCACAACTCCGGGAATAGAGATTTTAGCAGCCGTATTCAAAGGTAGGGCGCGGACTCCGCTCCGCGCCCTGCTGGTCTCCCCCGCCCCCACACCGGCGGCGAAGGGACTCGCCGTCCTACCTTCTGACTGCGGTTCCAAGCAATCGTTTGCCCTTCAAGCGGCAGCACCGCCTTTTACTTTTATTTTTACCATCTTCTGCGTTCTGCCCCCTCGCAATAAATGCGCCCTATCTGACAAACGCGGACTTTACCAAACGCACATAGTGCCGCATAATGGTGCATGGTCAGCCCCAACCCTACCCCGGTTATTGGTGCGACGGTTCGCTCCAACGACCAGCTCTCTACCATCCCCGACGTCGTCATTCGGCTAGCGGGTAATTCGCAAGACGGCATTCAAGCCGTCGGTGCTTTTCTCGCCCGGCTCGCCGGACGTTCCGATCAGGAGGTCATGACGTACATGACCATCCCTTCCACCATCTCCGGCGGCCCCTCGATTTTCCAAGTCCGCATGGGCTCCGGCGAAATTCTTTCTGCCGGTGACCGCGCCGACGTTCTCGTCGCATTCTACCAACACAGCTACGAAAGCCACCGCGCTTCGCTGCGTCCGGGCGGCGTTCTCCTCTACGATTCCGATCACGTCATCCCGAATCCAGAGGACAAAGAAATTACCGCCGTCGCGATTCCGATGACCACCGCCACAGTCGAAGCCGTCGGCGGCTCCAGCAAAGAGAAAGGAAAAAACATTTATGTCCTCGGATTGTTGGCGCGCATGTTCGATCTCGACGTGCCGAAGCTCACGCAACTCATCAAGGAACGTTTCGGCGGCAAGAATGAGGACATCGTCCGCAATGCGCTCCTCGCCTTCGACGCCGGCTACGCTTACCCCGCCGAAAATCTCAGCCATTGTCTCTACCGCCTCGCGAAATCCGAAGTCACCGCCGGCGGACGCCCCCAAATCACCACCGACGGCAACACCGCCCTCACCTACGGTCTCATTGCCGCCGGCGTCCGTCATGGCGCCGGTTATCCCATCACGCCGTGGTCTTCGATTATGGAAGCATTGCGCACCGAACTGCCGAAATACGGCGGCCTCTTTGTACAGTGCGAAGACGAAATCGCGGCTGCGTCGACCGCCCTCGGATTTTCCTACAGCGGCCATCTCTCCATCACCGGCAGTTCCGGCCCCGGACTCTCGCTCAAAATGGAAGCGCTTGGCTGGGCCACGATGGCGGAATTGCCCCTCATTGTGGTGAACGTGCAACGCGGTGGCCCCTCCACCGGCATGCCCACCAACATCGAGCAGAGTGATTTGCTCCAGGCGATTTACGGCAGCCATGGCGATTGTCCGCGCGTCGTCCTCGCGCCAAAAAATGTCGAAGACTGCTTCTACATTGCGATGGAAGCCGCCCGCATCGCCCGCGAATTCAGCACGCCGGTCATCATCCTCACCGACCAAGCCTTGGCGACGCGCATCGAGGCTTTCGACGAACCTGACCTCGCCAAACTGATGGTCACACTTCAGCCCGACCTGACGCCACGTGATGCCAGCTACAAGCCGTACCCACTTGATCAACCCCAGCGCCACGCGCCTCCGGGCTCGATCATCGGCTCCGGCAAATACCCGACGGTCACCGGCCTTGAACACGACGAGCTCGGCCATCCGACCGCGAGCCCGGCGCTGCACATGAAGATGACCGCCAAGCGCCGTGAGAAAATAAAATCCGTCGCCGCCACCTTCACCGCGCCCGAATTATTTGGCGATCAAGCCGGCGATGTGTTGCTCATCGGCTGGGGCTGCACCTACGGCCCGATTCGCGAAGCGGTCGGTCGCCTGCGCGGGGCCGGAGCCACGGTGGGACATCTCCAACTTCGCCATATCCACCCGCTGGATCATGGCCTCGAAAAAATCTTCGAACGCTACGAGAAAATCCTGGTCGTCGAAATCAACGACGAGGGTCTTTACGGCTACGGTCAACTCGCGACCATCCTGCGCTCCCGCTACTGCAACCCCGCGATCGCCAGCATCACGAAGACGGACGGCCTGACCTACAAGATCAGCGAGATCGTGGAGCATGTGGCCCAACACCTCGGACTCGCCGACACCACTGTCGGCATTCACAAACAAAGCGTCCTCGCGATGGCCAAGACTACTCGAAGCTAAACACGAAAATATTGATTACTAAAAGAGTACGTCCCCGACCGCATTCCTCTCCGGCCTACTCTCTACCCACTACCCGCTACTCACTACTTCCGCTTCCCCCATGTCCTCTTCCGTCCTTACCCCGACCGCTCCCCTCGCCACTCCCGATGCCCCCCGCGCGCCGCTCACCAAGAAAGTTCTTACCGCCGACCATCCCACGTGGTGCCCCGGCTGCGGTGACTTCGCCGTTCTCGCCTCGTTCTACAAAGTCCTCGAAAAACTAAATTACCCGCAGGAAAAAATCGTGACCTTCGCCGGCATCGGCTGCTCGTCGCGCTTCCCGTATTTCGTCAACACCCACGGTGGCCATTACATCCACGGCCGCTCGTTGCCGTTTGCCGCCGGCATCAGTCTCGGCCGCGACGATCTGCACGTCTTCGTCTTCGGGGGCGACGGCGACGGTTTCTCGATCGGTGGCAACCACCTCGTCCACACCGCCCGCAAGAATCCGCGCATGACATATGTCATCATGGATAACTCCGTGTACGGCCTGACGAAAAAGCAAACGTCCCCCACCTCGCCCATCGGCTTTAAATCGAAAACGGATCCGTGGGGCGCGTTCGACCAACCGATTAATCCGATGCGCACGCTCATCAACAGCGGCGCCACCTTCGTCGCCCGCAGCCACGCCACGCAGGTCAATCACATGGTCGAGATGATGCTACGCGCGGCGAACCACGACGGTTTCTCCGTTGTCGAAATCTTGTCCGAATGCGTCGAGTTTTTCGAAGGCGCTTTCGATTCCTCCGTCCCGCGCAAAGGCGGCGCTTTCCAAACGATTGAGTTGAAAAAGAACGACGGCACGCCCGAGGACGCGGCCCGTCATGATCCGGCCGACGAACTGGCTGCCTTCAAACTGGCCCTCGAGCCGTGGCCCGGTCGTTTCGGCGTGTACTACGAAAACAAAACGCGTCCAACCAAAAACGCGCTCGAGCAAAAGCTCATCGCCAACACCCGTGAGAAAACCAAAAACGCGAGCGACCTGGAGTTGCTCACGAAGACCTTCGCGAGAATGCGTTAATCCGGATCGTTGCAGCAAAAGGTGGAGCGGGTTGACCTCAACCCG
>JANYFP010000065.1 GCA_025362555.1 Verrucomicrobiota bacterium | reverse complement strand
GCGTAAAAAACGAAGCGGCCGACGGACAATCGTCGGCCGCGAGCGACACCAACGAGATCGGAAAGCGTCCAGTCTATTTCGCCAATCACTCCTGGATAGATTGCTTCTACCGACTGGCCATTTGGAGAACCGCGTTTGCTGGTTTGAAATACTCGATCACCCATTTGCCGGCTCATCCTTTCTTCGTACGGGACGAGCTTCAGCCCATGCGACTCGAACTGAAATTTACTGGGCCGTTCTCCAAATGGAAGCGGAGTAATGGTGCGGATTCCGCAAATTATCTTTTCACTCTCTGGATAATAGTGCTCTACAAATTTGTCGTAGGCTTCCTGCCAGGTGGCATCACCCACCAGAAATTTCCTGACTCCTGCGGCAATATTAACGAAGTCTTGCTGAGTCAGGTGATACGAGTCCGGCTGATTTGTACCGCTGATAAATTTTCCGTTTCTGGTGTTACTTGGCTTACGGCCGCACTTGTCCCATCGCGGCATCGCCGCCTCAAGAATCCCTCCTGCTTGTAATACACGGGTGAAAGCCAGATTCAGGGTGGACGGCGGAATATTATGTTTTTTGGACTGTGCGACAAATTCTGGCCACATTTTCCTACACGACAATACGAACGGACCAGGCGCCAATATTTCTTCGAGCACCGATCTAAGGGGATTAAAAACCCTATTTGCGGCCTGACTGCGGAGCTCCACAGCCGGTGCCGGAGATTCAACTACCTCAACGGGGATCAGCCGTCTTTTGGAAAGAGCAGCGTTAAGCTGACCCAAGTTCCGCCGTCTGAAGCGAGAGGAGGTACACTCAACGTGCGCTACAATTGCGAGATCTTCATCCGGCATTACACGAAAAACGCGAAAACAATACTTGTTTTCGACCTGGCGGTAGGTTTTTCCAGCTTGGATGGTGTTCATTTTAGTTTTTGAAAAGAAGAGGATAGTCAGGGCCAATAGGGTAGTTGAAATCGACCACCCACCTTCGGTTTGCGATGAGCCAATAGCAGGCGCGCGCAAGCCTGGAGGCTTCGATTCCGAGATCTATCGACGCGGTTAGAGCTGCGTCGAAAATCGGTGTCCGTCCGTTCACCAGTAGTGGTCTGAGAATTTTCTCGGCCCGTTCGATTCCTCCCATCTCGATCGGCAGTGGATCAAACGGAAGGGAGAGAATCCGAATGAAGCGATAATTCCGAATGACCTGCCTCGGTATATCATCCTCGGTCATCACTACGTGAGTCACATCAACCTGAGCCAGTGCTTCAGCCATTAGGTCCAACTTGTATTTAGTTCGTTTGCTACGAAGGTCGTTCTTTTCTTTAAAATCGACCGCGGCCCAACCTCCCGAGATTTTGCTAAGCAAAAAATCGACCGTCATGACCGCGTCCTTTTTTTCAAAACGGTTCCAGGGATGACGGGGCTTCCCTCCCTTCCGGCGTACCAACGCTTTCGTGAGTCCGAGCGGAACCGAGAATTGCTCCCGAATGTTTCTGTATTCGCTCCTCTTCCAATCAAACAACAAGAAAACATGGAATTCGTGCCTCGACAGGAAGTCGTGAAGCCGGTTGGTAAGCGAACCGGGTACCCGTTGTGCATATCCGCGAGAGCCTGAATGGACTGCGCGAAGATATGGAGTGTACGGGTGGTGCGGATCGTCGTTCTCAGCTAGTTTCGTTCGGAGGGTTTCTACATGGAGAGCGAGATCGGCTTCTGGCTCTTCAGAGGCTGCAGCTGCGTTGAGTGTTTTCATATTAGAATGCTCGGTTGGGATTGAGCAGATTACCGACAGTAATGGACGGACGTCGCGTCGACTCCCCTGTGTCCGCTAAAAATGGGCGCAGGTGTCGGACCTAAAATAGATACGATATTTCTTCGTGCGACGGATTGACCGGGAGCACGCGGCCGCGTGTCTTTATCCGTGACGGATATAAAGATTCATTTCAGAGGTGTGTCGTCTCAATACGTGACGCCACCGTTTCCAGAGTTAGCACCCAATTCCGCTCTGTAGCACTACACGCGAGGCTTGACGTAACCCTCCATATGCGTAGGCTGAATCCACGGTTGGATGTTCATTGCATTTGCCGTTTCTCAAAGGAGCCGCAGTCGCAAGCTGCGGCTCTTTGCTTTTCTATCTTGCCCGGTGTGGTCAATTGGCGCGACAACCACCGGGCCTCAACAAGGAGGGCCAACATAGCCGTATAGAAACCGGCGTCCTTTTTTGTTAGGATGCCCTGACGGTAAATTTAAGGAACCTACTTTCACGCCTGAATTGGTCTCCTTCCTCAGGTCGAATAGCCGGCGAGCAACGGTCTGTCGGGTTAAGACAAAACCTGGAAAAGTTTCGGCAACGCGATCGCAGAGTTGGCCAAGGGTGAAATGCTGATTACCGAAAGT
>JANYFP010000051.1 GCA_025362555.1 Verrucomicrobiota bacterium | reverse complement strand
CGAAAAAGTCAATGAGTCCGTCGTTGTTCACATCGCCGAGGTCCGCACCCATCGAGGAAAACGACGTGTGTGGCAGGAAGTTTCCGGCCGTGTCGGTGAAGGTGCCGTCGCGGTTATTGTGGTAGAGCGTATCCGGCACGCCGTAGTCGTAGGCCACGTAGAGATCCGGCCAGCCATCGTTGTCATAGTCCCACCAAGTCGCGGAATGGCTCCGCGTTTCACCTTTGATGCCCGCGCGATCGGTCACATTCGTGAACGTGACGCTGCCCCGGCCGGATTGGGCGCCGTCGCCATTGTTGTGAAACATATAGCCGCGCTGGCCATTGGGACCAGTCGCGTTGTTCAGCATATTGGTCGCGATATATACATCGAGCCAACCATCGCGATCATAGTCACAGAACGCCGCCATCACCGAAGCATCCTTCACGTCCAGGCCGTAGGCGTGGCCCATTTCTTTGAACGTCCCGTCGCCTTGGTTAATATAGAGTAGGTTTGGCGCGTTAAACCGGCAGAGGTAAATATCGAGCCGTCCGTCATTGTTGATATCGACAAAAGTCACGCCCGATTTCCAGATGCCAGCTGCGGCTCCCGCATCGCCGACTCCTGCTTTGTCGGTCACGTCCTCGAATTTGAAGTCACCGAGATTTCGAAAAAGCCGGCAGCTCTCAGTTTTGCTGACGACGAAAATGTCGGGTCGGCCGTCACCATCGTAATCGCCGATGGCCACGCCCGTACCAATCGAGCCTCCTTCGAACTCCTGATAGAGATCGCTCCGCATGCGCGGGTCGGCGAAGCGATTTTCTGTGCGGATACCCGTCACTTCAGGAGTGAGCTGGACGAACATGGTTTTTCCGCGCGGGCCGGAATGCGGGACCAATGCTGACCGCGCCGTGATACCTGCGGTGTCGGCCGCCCGGATTGCGAGCGGGACAAGAAATAAGCCTAGCAGCACTGCGCTGCGGACGGCGACCTCCGCTGCGGTCCGCAAAATGGCGGTGCGATTCTTGGCGTCGAACATGGGCAAAGTGCGCCGACGGAACGAACCCCGCTCAGGTGAGTCAAGAGATATTCGGTCGCGCGCGAAGCGCATGCATTGAGCTGGAGATTGAGAGTCAAGAGTTGAAAGCGCTTCATCAATCGGGGAATTGTCTCGCGAAGGGTTCGAGGGGAGCGAAGGGGGAAATCATCGGAGGGACCGATTCAGGGTACGGATTTATGCGAACATTTAGCCGGTATAGTGTAGGCACTTCATCGTCTGTAATAGACGCTCAACTTCGAGGTAACGGTACCTATCGCCGGGCTGTAGGAGGGGCTTTATGCCCCGATCCGGGAATGAAGTCCGCCGTTGCTGGCTGCTACCAGCCCGGTGTTTGTCCTGGCCGTCGCCAGGCAAATCGGGGCGTGAAGCTCCTCCTCCATCTTGTTTATTTCCGTCACGGGCAAAACGCGCTTTGCGGGTGAGGCTGAATTGTTGCGCCTGAACTCGGCCCTTGCTTACCCGATGATTCTCGGTGCATGACATCCGCCTCTTCAAAAAATCGCGCAATGTCGCAGCTCTCGTGATCAAATCATTTCGATTTTCTTCCCTCGCCTGGTTGGCCGCTCCGCTCGGTGCTATCGCGTTTTTCATTTGGGTGAGCGTGGTGCGCATGCAGCACATCGAGTTTGTGTCCGCACAGGGCGGCTGGAGTGAGAAACAATCCGTTGCGCCCACGGTCGCAGCGACGACGGCCTCTGATTTGGTGGCCGGGAATGGATTAATTATTCCGGAGCACCTCACCGAAAGCTATCACTGGATTGCCCAGACCCAGCAGATGTTCAATCGCGGCGAATGGCGGGTGCGGCATATCGATTACGAAAATGCTCCGCTCGGCCGCGAGGTGCATTTAACTTCGCCCTACCGTTGGTGGCTCGGCTTGGTCGCCTGGAGTGATCATCTTATTTCGGGACGGTCGCCCGCTCAGTCGCTGGAGCGCGCCGCTCTCGTCGCCGATCCGCTCTTGCATTTCCTGTTCTTGCTCGGAACTACATTCTTGGTCGCGTGGCGATTCGGCGCTTTGCCGGCGGCGCTGATTTCAATCGGTTTCGTCACGCTATTTCCGTTCGCGGCGGAGTTTCTTCCCGGTGCGCCCGACGACCACGGCATGGCTCACCTTTTTGCCTTGTGGAGCGTGTTGCTACTTCTCGGTGGGGTTGGTGCAACCCCCGTGCCGAACGATTCCGGAAAGTCGATCCGACGTTGGTTCTTCTTCGCAGGCATAACCGGAGGTCTTGGGCTGTGGCTCAGCGTGTCGGGTCAAGTTCCGGTGCTTGCCGGTATCGTTGCGGGTGCGTTGCTCGCCGCGTGGCTTGCGCGCAATCATCGAGCGGGAGATGCCTCGGCCACCGCCATTTTGCCGTGGCGAACGTGGGCCATGGGAGGCGCCGTCGCGATCCTTGGTGGTTATCTCATTGAGTTTTCTCCGGAGCATCTCGCGGACTGGCGCTTGGCCGCGATCCATCCGCTTTATGGTCTCGCGTGGCTCGGTGGCGGTGAGGTGTTGGCGCAGACGGCGGAGTGGATTCAGGGTAAAAAAAATCCGCGCACTTTCCGCCATGTCACGGTGCTTGCACTTGCCGTGCTCGCCATCGCGGCCTTGCCGGTGGCCCTGTGGAAAACCCACGAGTCCGTCTTCTTCAGTCCAGATATCCAGTCCCTCCGACTCACCAAATTGCCGAACGGACCCGTGGCCCAAAATCTAGGCGCGTGGGTCATGCGTGATGGAGCGACGCTGCCCGTTCTGGCGACCTTGCTCCCTTTGTTGCTGGTCGTTCCGGCCGTGTGGTTGCTCATTCGGCGCACGACGGGCCTGGTGACTCGCGTTTCAATGGCGATGGCCTTGGGACCTGTGTTCGTCGCACTCGGGTTCGCATCCCGGTATCTCGTGTGGTGGAATGAAGTCGATGGGCTTCTCCTGGTATTGTTGGCTGCGGCGACTGGAGTAATGCAGGGCGCAACAATTCGGCGAAACGTCCGCCTCGCGTGGTCTGGCCTCGTCCTAGTGCTGCTGGCCCCGGCTATTTTCCAGCTTGCACCGCGAGCCACGGGGAAAAGCGATCTCTCGCAGTCGGAGGTCTTTGGCTTGGTCGAGCGAGATTTGGCGAGCTGGCTCGCGCTTCGTGCTGATCCGGGAGGCGCGGTGATTCTTGCGCCGCCCAACGAGAGCACTACTCTCTGCTATTATGGCGCGATGCGCGGGATTGGGTCGCTCTCATGGGAAAATAGGGAAGGCGTTGCGGCGGCCGTGCGAATCTTGAGCGCCCCGAGTGCTCAGGAGGCGAAGGAATTAATCGAGCGGCGTGAAATCACGCACATCGTTATTCTCTCGTGGGACACTTATTTCGACGAATATGCGCGCGCGGGCACGGGACAAATGGAAGGTTCGTTTCTCAACGATCTTCGCTCTTGGAAGCTGCCACTCTGGCTTCGGCCGATGGCTTATCAACTTCCGGCGATCGCCGGTTTTGAAGGACAGTCGGTGACTCTCTTTGAAGTAGTCGAAGACCAAAATGAGGCGGCCGCCTTGGGTCGACTGGTAGAGTATTTTATCGAAATGGGAGAGCTGGATAAAGCCGCGTCGACGGCGCAGGCGCTGCGGCGATTTCCGGCGGATTTTGCAGCGTGGGTGGCACGGGCTGAAGTTGAATTAGCCCGAGGTGACGAGGCCGGATTTGCGGTGTCGTTGAAGTTGTTGCAGTCACGGCTCGCTACAAAAAATGCACCGGCCCTGCCGTGGGATTTGCGGGTTGGCCTCGGAGTCGTCCTCGCGAAAGCAAAGCAGACGACGCTTGCTCGTGAGCAGTTGCGCCTTTGTGTGGAGTCGGCGGATGAAAAAAAACTACGCGCGCTCACGACCGGTTCGCTTTATCGTTTGATTGTATTGACTCGTGCGTTCGATCTCACGTTCGAGCCGAAATTGCGGGTATTGGCGCTGGATCTGTTGCCGAGTGAATGGCGTGAGCGACTCAGGTAAATCACTTCATCAAACGGGAAAATTATCTCGCGAAGGATTCGAAAGGTGCGAAGGCCGGACTGATTTCTTTCAAATTTTATCTCCTACTTCTTCGACGTTTTTGCTCTGACTTTCACCAGCGGGCGCAAGGTTCGGCCTTCGTGCCAGTGGCCGTGAACCTGGAGGGTTCTCGGGATCTGGGGAATGCCGCGTTCGCCGGCTTGCAGCTTCGAAAAAAGCAAGTCGACCGCCGCGCGGCCGATCTCGTCCGAATGTTGCTCAACTCCGCTCCAATCCGCATGCACCGAAGTGACGTCGAGCGAAGCAAGGCCGATGTCCCGTGGAGCGTTTCGTCGGCGCGAGGACAGCCAAGCCTCCATATTATTCGGTTCGTTGCGAAAAGTGGAGAGGGTCAAAACGCAGTCGACCGCATGTTCGTCGATCCATTTTAAAAATACTTCGGCATTCATGTGGCCGGGCAGCAGCGGTGGAATTTCGGCGAGGTGGGGCATGGTCGCGCGGAGGGCTGCATAACCAATTGACCACCTCCCATCAGTGATTTCGTCCTGATACTTTTCGATCGCCAGGCCGACGCGGCGATGACCGCAGCCGGCGATCACCCGGGCCGCCATGGTCACGGCTTCGGCGTGATCGCTCACCACGCAGTCGAGTCTCGGTGATTTGATGCAATGGCCCACTTGGACGAAGGCGAAGTCGTCCCACGGCAGCGAAATTTCGTGGGGCTCCGTCGGAAAGGCCGCGAGTAGAACGCCGGAGATTCCGCGCGCGGTGAGGATTTCGCCGAGGCGTCGTCCGGTCATACCGCGTGAGCTGAGGGTAAACTCGGTGATGCCAAAGCCGAACGATTCAGCGCGTTCGCGCGCGGCGTCCCAATTGCGGCAGAGTGTAGGCGTGGCGCGCCATTCGTGGGAATCCGCCACAGGCGTGACGAAGGCCAGGGTTCCGAGATGTTTCTGCGCTTCGCCGCGGCGGGTGGCGCGCATGACTTGACTGACGAGTGTATTGTGGTGGTAGCCGGCCGCCGCCGCGGCGGCAAGCACGCGCAGCTCCGTGGATTTCGCAACCTTGGCCGCGCCGCTCAGGCAGCGCGACGCGGTGGAAACGGAAACCCCCGCCATACTCGCGACCGCCTGAAGGGTGGGCGTCGTGTGAGGGGCTAACACAACGGAATTCATGCGCTTTTGTACGATGGCGAAATGGCGGCGTCAAGAGTGGCGCCGCACCTTTGCACCGTTCGTAGAAAAAGTCCGAGGGGATTTAATCGATTTCCCTGCGCATAAAAAGTGTTTCGCATTTACACGCAGACGCGGCCGGCGACTTCGGGGGCGCAGTGCGGATAATTTTCGCCGATTCATTTCGCCGCAACCTTTCACTGGCACGTTTGCGCAGAGTGAAAAATGGCGGCTGTTTCAACTGATTCGGTTTGGTTGGGGTGTGGGCGGGGTGCCCTCAC
>JANYFP010000019.1 GCA_025362555.1 Verrucomicrobiota bacterium | reverse complement strand
GCGATTCAAACCGTTGCTCAGCCTCCAGCCGCGATTGCAGCGTGGACAAATCAAGTTCGTTCATCGCCGTAAACTCCGCGCGATGCTCCACCCGAAAATAATCCTTGGGCGCGATATCGACCACCATGAGCCGCTCGACGCGCTCCGGATACCGGCACGCGAACAACATGGCCGTTTTTCCGCCCATACTGTGACCGACGACCGTCGCCCGGGCGATCCCCTGCCCGTCCATCCACGCAATGATATCGTTCACCATTTCTTCGTAATTCATTTCTGGGGCATGCGGCGACTTACCGTGGTTGCGGGCATCCAGCGCGTACACGTGATAGTGAGTCGCCAGATCCCGGCCGGTGGTCTGCCAGTTCCGCGACGAACCCAACATGCCATGCAACACCATCATCACCGGATTGCCGGCGCCCCCGAGGTCGAGATGATGTAATTTTACCACCGCGACACGGAGACACAGAGGAAACGTCGTAGACAAATCAAATATGCCGTGAAATGCGCCGACTCGTACACCAATCGGCCGCTTTTGGCTTCCCAAACCTCGGTGACGTCTGTGACAGTATCAGAACTATTTTATGTGCGCCACCGAGAAGCTAACCCCGATGATGCAGCAGTATTTTGAGGTCAAACGTGGCCTGCCCGCGAATACGATGCTGCTTTTCCGGCTCGGTGACTTCTACGAAATGTTCTTCGAGGACGCCGAGCTCGCCTCCCGCCTCCTTGGCCTCACGCTCACGAAGCGCCAGGAAACCCCGATGGCCGGCCTGCCTCATCACGCGGCCGACAACTACATCACGAAGCTCCTCGCTGCCGGCAAAAAAGTCGCCATCTGCGACCAAGCCGAAGCCGCCACTCCCGGCAAACTTGTCCGCCGTCAACTCACGCGTATCCTCTCGCCGGGCACCACGCTCGCGGCCAATCAACTCGACGCCGCGAAAAACCATTACCTCTGTGCCCTCGCGCTCGACAAGGCGGGCCTGCACGCCGCGTGGCTCGATCTTTCCACCGGTGAATTCCGTCTGGCCACCGACGCCCATCCGGAAAATCTGCTACCCGTTTTAACTGCGCTCGATCCGGCCGAACTCGTCCTCATCGAAGGCGATCTCTCCAAGTGGCAGGCCGCCCCGCACGAAGCCCACGCCGTCCACGCGCTGCACCAATTTTGCAGCTCCCGACTCTGCTCCGACCTGCCCGGCTATCATTTTGAAATCACCGGTGGCGCCAAGACCGTGATGGACGCGCTCGGCGTCCTCAACCTGCAAGGTTTCGGTTTGTCGAACCACCATCCAGCGCTCGGCGTCGCCGGAGCCGTGGTTTATTACGCGACGGAAAATCTCTGCGCGAAACCGGAAAATCTCCGCAATCTCCAGGAATACCGCAGCACCCGCACCCTGCTCCTCGATCCCGCCACGCTGCGTAATTTGGAGATTTTCCAATCCACCCGTGGCACCCGCGTCGCGTCGCTGCTCGGTGCCATCGATCGCGCCACGACCGCCGCCGGATCGCGGCTCCTGGAACGCTGGCTCGCTTCACCCACGCTTGATCTACCCGAGATTTGTCGTCGCCAAACCCTCGTCGGCGAATTGCTCGCCCAGCCCAGCGATCTCGCCCAGTTGCGCGAACTGCTCGGCAAAGTGCGCGACATTCCCCGCATCATCAGCCGCCTGCAAAATCGCCTCCGCAATCCGCGCGAACTCGGCGGCGTGAAAGATACGCTCGCGCAAATCCCCCCGATTCACGCCTGCCTCGATTTACTCGACTCCCATCTCGTCGGCAGTCAGGGCGGTGAAATCGTCCAAGTGCGCGAACGCCTCACCGATTTGCCCGCGTTGCGCGAATTGCTCAGCAGCGCTCTCGCCGATGAACTGCCCAACGATCTGCAGGACGGGAATTATATTCGCGCAGGCTACGACCCGGAACTGGATCGTCTGCGCGGGCTCACCTCGGGCAACAAAACGTGGCTCACCGAACTCGAACGCAAGGAACAGGAACGCTCCGGCATCAAGAGTCTAAAGGTGCGCTTCACCTCAGTGTTTGGTTATTACATCGAAATCACGAAAGCCAATCTCGCACACGTCCCCGCCGACTACATCCGGAAACAAACCACGGTCGGCGGCGAACGCTACGTCACGGAAGAATTGAAGCTGAAGGAAAAGGAAATTTTTTCCGCCGAAGAAAAATCCTTGGCGCGCGAATTGGAATTATTTAGCTATCTCGTCGCGGCCGTGTTGGATGAATCGCTCACGCTCGCGCGCACAGCGGATGCGCTGGCTGAACTCGACGTGCTGGCCGGTTGGGCGGTGCTCGCGCGCGAGTGGGATTATTGCCAGCCGCAAATCGACGATGGTGAAATCCTGAGCATCACCGACGGCCGTCATCCCGTCGTGGAGCAGATGATGAAGCAGGAACGGCTCGGTCTCGCCGGCAGTCATACGTTCGTCCCCAACGACACCGCGCTCTCCAGTGATGATGCCCAGATCGCACTCCTCACCGGCCCGAATATGGCGGGAAAATCCACCTACATCCGCCAGGTCGCGTTGATCACCTTGATGGCGCAAGTCGGCTCGTGGGTTCCCGCCAAAGCCTGCCGCGTCGGTCTGGTGGATCGCATTTTCTCCCGCGTCGGTGCGAGTGACGATCTCGCCCGCGGCAACTCCACGTTCATGGTCGAGATGAACGAGACCGCCAATATTCTCAACAATGCCACCGACCGCTCGCTCATCATTCTCGATGAAATCGGCCGCGGTACATCGACCTACGATGGACTCAGCATCGCCTGGGCGGTCGTCGAGCATCTGCATCGCTCAAGCGATTGCGGCCCGCGCACGCTCTTCGCCACGCATTATCAAGAGCTGACGCAACTCTCCAAACACTTGCTGCGGCTGCGCAATTATTCGGTCGCGGTGAAGGAATGGAATGACGAAATCGTCTTCGTCCGTCGCGTGGTGCCCGGTGCGGCCGATCGCAGTTATGGCATTCAAGTCGCCCGACTCGCCGGCTTGCCGCTGAGTGTCATCGACCGCGCAAAAACAATTCTGGCCAAGCTCGAATCAGACGACACGACGGTATCGCTCGCCTCCCCGCAGGCCCGGCCTCAAAAGAAAATTGCGGTCCAACCAATCGAAGACCTGCAACTCGATTTACTCTGAGGCCCGGAGCAGAAAGCGCGTGCAAGCACGCTGCCTACGAAAAAGCCGACGCACTAAACCCACAGGCACGGAGGCCTGTGGCTACTCGATCGCACGGCGGAATCCGAAAAAGTAGCGGCAGGCGTCCCTGCCTGCCAGCTTGGTCAGGCCTACGTTACTCCTCCCCTCAATTCGCGGTCGGATCATCCGGCTCGTTGGCGAGTAGCTTAAAATCCGGATCGATCGCGCCCAGAATGCTGCGCCAGAGTGCGGTGCCGTCGCGTTTTTCCAGTTGCCCGCCCTCGACCGGCGTCGCGATCCAGGTGTCGTGTTTCATTTCGTTTTCCAATTGGCCCGTGCTCCAACCGGAGTAACCGAGAAAGGCCCGAAAGGTAACTCCTGGATTACCGATCATCGCGGCAGCAGCCTCCGGATCCAAACCAAAATGCAGTTGAAAGGCGCTCTCCGCATCGAGCCATTGCCATGAAACGATAATAAGTTGTTCGGGATTTACGGGACCGCCGCAATAAAGCGGGACCCCGGCCAACGGACCCAGCGCGAGAAGGCCCTTTGCCGTCGCGGAGCTGCCGCTTCCCAGAACGCCGACGGTCAACGCATAGGATTTGCCGGGCTCGAACCGCG
>JANYFP010000002.1 GCA_025362555.1 Verrucomicrobiota bacterium | reverse complement strand
AATCGCAGTCTGGCTCGGGAGCTGGCGAAACGGCGGCGTATTCAGGCTGAGCTGGAGCAGACGCGGGATCGGTTGGTGCGGGCCAGTCAGGAGAAAAGTGAACTCATGCACATGGTCGCGCACGATTTGCGCGGACCGCTGACCGCAATTCAGTTGGGCGTGGAATTGCTGCAAATGGATCCGCCGCTGAATGCGGCCCGCCGGGCTACGACCACCCTGCGCGTCAACGAGTCGGCGGTCCAGATGGCGCGGCTCATCAGTGATCTGCTGTCGGCGCAAAATGTGGAGGAGGGACGTTTTGCCCTGAACTATGTGGCGGGTGATGCGCTGTATCTCGCGCGGGCTGCCGTGACCTCGCTGGCCACTGTCGCTCAACACAAACACATTGCCATCGAGGCCCGGCTGCCCAACGAGGCGGTGCCGCTCACCACCGATTTTGTCGCGATGCAGCAAGTCGTGGACAATCTGCTTTCCAACGCGCTCAAGTATTCCCCGGCCGGCAGCCGGGTGGAGATTGCGGTTGAGACGAGAAACAGTATCTGCCGGATCGAAGTGCGTGATCAAGGTCCCGGCGTGAAGCTGGAAGAGCGCGAAAAGATTTTCGAGAAATTTGGTCGGGGTAGCGCGCTCCCGACGCAGGGTGAGGAATCGATCGGACTCGGACTCTGGATCGTCCGGCGCTTTGCCATGGCCTTGCATGGTCGCGTGTGGTGTGAACCGGGCCCCGATGGAGTCGGGTCATCCTTTATTGTCGAAGTCCCGCAGTTGCCGCCCGTGGTGTAGCGGGCATTGCTCCGTTGAATTTACCGGTGTGAGTTTGCGCGCGGCTCAGGATGGGTGGGGTCGCGCGCGAACTCGTTCCCACAGGTTCAAATGTATGATTATAGCTCAGCGCGGTAAACCGGCTTCCTGCGCGACGTGCTTCAGTGGTTCGTCGTCGGGAAATAGTTTTAGAAATGTCCGCAGGAATAGGTCGGCATTCGGGCTGAAATTCGCGTGGCTCACTTCGGTACCGTTCCGAGTGAGGCTCAGGACGTGGCACATGAAACAGAAATCAATGGCAATTATTTCTTCCCCTTGCTGGAAACGCAGGCGCAAATAAAACTGGGGGCGACGTCCGCCACCACTGGCTTTCCAATCATAGGTTTTTCCGCTGAGAAGAAGTGCGCGGAGCGCGATGAGGTCGTCGGGCCGCACGGGCACAAACCCGGTCTCCTCGTAACGTTCCGTGCTGCGATCAATACTGCCGTCCGCGCGCGTCGTGGCCTCGATGTGGCGCAGAATGCAGGCGTCGACTTTGTCGGTGGCGCGGACCAGTTGGAGATTCTCCGGAGTGGCGAAGAGTTCCGCCACGCTGGCCGGCGCATCAGCCCCAAAGGCAGCCCCGACTAAAAGGGAAAGGAATAGAATTGGGGTGTAGATTCTCATGAGTGCAAAGACGGATATTCGATTTTAGCTGACACTCAATCTTAAGAAAATTGCTGCTGAGTCCGGAAGCCGGGCTTGCGGCTTGTTTTAGGTGTGGTAGTCTGGGTGTAAGTTTCGCGCAGCTTATTCAACTCATACCAGTCATGAACGATTCCCCTGTTTCCCGTCGGAGATTTCTCGGCCAGTTTTCGTTTGCCGCCGCGTTGCTCGCGCTGACTTCGAAAATGAAAGGCGCGGCAGATCGTCCGGCGTCGGAAAAAAAGCTCGGCGTCGTGCTGGTCGGGCTGGGTTATTATTCCGCGAAGGAACTCGGGCCTGCTCTGCGGCTGACGGAAAATTGTCAACTTGTCGGCGTGGTCACCGGTGATCCGGCCAAGGGTGCGAAGTGGGCGCGCGACTACGGATTTCCGGCGTCGAGTGTTTATGGCTACGATACCATGGCGCGGATGGCGGACAATCCCGCGATCGACATCGTCTACGTTGTCACGCCCAACGGACTGCACGCCGAGCACTGCATTGCGGCGGCGAAAGCGGGCAAGCACGTCATTTGCGAAAAGCCGATGGCGAACACCGTGGCCGAATGCGATGCGATCATAGCGGCGTGTGTTGCGGCCAAGGTCCGACTCTCCGTTGGCTATCGCGTGCATTTCGATCCCTTCCATGAGGAGCTGCGCCGCCTGGTGCGAACGAAAGAGTTCGGACCGTTCATGCAGATGACCGGGAAATTTGCCTTTCAGATGGATCACGCGCAGTGGCGGGCGGAAAAGAAACTTGCCGGCGGTGGTCCGCTGATGGATCTCGGCGTGTATTTGATTCAGGAATCCTGCATGGGCGCGGGGGCCGTGCCGGTGGCGGTTACGGCGCGTGAGTTGCCAAAAAAGCGGCCGGAATTTTTTCGCGACGTGGAGGAGTCAATTGAGTTCACCCTCGAATTTCCTGGTGGCGAGCGCAGCGCGTGTTACACGAGTTACAATGACCGGTATGATAATTTCCGCGCGGAAGCGAAAGGCGGCTGGTTCGAAATCGGACCGGCCTTTGGTTATCGCGGGCTCAAGGCTGCGACGAGTCAGGGACCGGTGAAGGCCACTCCGCCCGCGAGCCAGCAGGCTTTGCAAATGGACGATTTTGCTCAGTGCATTTTGACCGGCCGGCCGTCGATTGTGCCGGGTGAAATGGGCCGACGTGATCTGGTGGTGATCGAGGCGATCTACGCTTCCGTCGCGAGCGGCATGCGCACGGCGTTGAAGATCTAACCCAGCGAAAGGAGTCAGTGCGTAGCGGCAGGCCTCCGTGCCTGCGGTTTTGCCACTCCCTCGCTCGGCAGGCAGGGACGCCTGCCGCTACTTTGACG
>JANYFP010000577.1 GCA_025362555.1 Verrucomicrobiota bacterium | reverse complement strand
GTGGGCACCGTCGGGACCGTAGTGCCGCAACACGAGTGCGCCGATTACCGAGGCGAGGGCGTAGATTGAGCCAACGGAAAGATCGATGCCGCCAGAGATAATTACGACCGCCATGCCGACCGCCATGATTGCGGTGAAACTGGTGTCCTTGGCGAGTTGTGCGAGATTCTGCGTGTTGAGGAATTTATTTTTCTCGACGAAGGCGGGAGTGCGTTCGCCGGCTGCATCGGTGGTGAAGACCCGTTTCCGTCCGCCGTCGGCATCGCGCTCAAACAACGGAATACGAACGGAGCCGCTGAAAAGCGTGAGCAGCAGACCAAGTCCGAGGATGACCAGTAGAAGGCCGCTTTCTTGGAATCGCAGAAGGGAACGCACAGGGGATGACATGGAAGGGCTAGTCGAGGGGCAACTGCTTCAGACTGCACCCGTCCGTGATCGGTTCGTCAACAATTACCCGGCGGGTGATATGAGGTGTGGGATATTTTGTCGGTCGGGCTTTATTATCCGCCGTACCCTTGGCCACCGCAGAATGTTCGACGCGCGGGAGAAAGAGGTCGGGGATAAACCCCGCCTGCAGTACACTCGGTTGAGTTTCACGCGATCCGCGTGCGCCCGATCCTGATAGGGTTTTACCCCATCGCCATCTGGCGAGGATTGGTGTTCAATCTCGGCTAGACTGGGGGTTGTTTTGTCGGATCAGTTGGTCACTTCCGTCGAACCATTTTGAGCACGCTGCCACTTAACGATTACATTTCGAATAACGGTCGGAAACGCACGGTCCAGTCGCATGCTCGCATGGGATCGTCTGCCCGATCGCCTGTCGCCCCTTTTTTACTGAACGCGGCGCGCAAGCGGATGAGTGTCGTCGCTGGTTTGGATATTGATCGTCGAGGAGAACAATGAAAATAACCCAACCCAGGGCGCGGCGCCAATCGCTCACGACAGTTGTGAACCGGCCTGTAAAAGTGGCTTCTGCGGCCATTGCCACTTCGCCTGCGGGCCGATCCTTTCCTGTCATCGCGATGGCCGCTTCGGTGGGTAGCTTGCCTGCGAAATTTTCCGCCGCCGTTGCCATCGTGATGCATCTTTCACCTGATCATAAAAGCATCTTGGCCGAGATTTTAAACCGGCGCACTCATTTGCTGGTCAAGGAGGCTCGTTCGGGCGACGCCCTTTGTCCCGCTTGTGTGTTGATCGCTCCGCCTAATCATCATCTGTTTTTCGCCCAAGGCGGACGGCTGAAGCGTTCCACCTCGCAGGCGAAAAAAATCAATTATGCGCGACCGTTGGCTGAGCCGTTGGTTGTCTCAGTGGCGTCGGTCAATCGGCAGGGTGCCATCGCCGTCGTGCTCACCGGGGGGGACGGAGACGGTGCTTTTGGCGTGCAAATCGTCAGGGAAAAAGGCGGCAAGGTCATCGCGCAGGATCGGCCGACGTCGAAAGATTTCAGCATGCCGGAGTCTTCGATCAACACCGGCGACGTTGATTTTATTCTGCCGTTGGATAAGGTTGCGGCTAAGTTGATCCAATTGGTTGGTGCCGGCCGGCCGGCCCTCGCGGGGTCGGGCGACCGGCAAAATAAAAGTGAACTCGCGAGCCCCGAAAAAATTGTGAGACCGCGCTATGCAGCCGCGACGAAAGCTGCCACGCTTACGCGCAGAAAATGAACGCATGAAAAAGAAAGCTCCACCGGCCCGCCGGCAGAAAAAGCCCGCTAAAGTCATTCGCGCGAAATCCACCGCGTCGCCCGCAGCGACCGCATTTCCTATTGTCGGCATCGGCGCTTCCGCCGGTGGACTCGAAGCGCTGGAACAGTTTTTGGGCCACGTGCCAAAGCTGAGCGGCATGGCGTTTGTGATCGTGCAGCATTTGGACCCGACGCACAAAGGGATCATGTCCGAGCTGCTCCAGCGCACGACCGGCATGAAAGTGATTCAAGTCAAGGATCGCACCCCGGTGGGGCCGGATTGCGTCTATGTGATTCCACCCAACAAGGACATGTCGATTTTGCATGGCGTGCTGCATTTGCTCGCGCCGGCGGCACCGCGCGGACTGCGGCTGCCGATTGATTTTTTCTTTCGTTCCCTCGCCGAGGATCAGCAGGAACACAGCGTGGGCGTGATTTTTTCGGGCATGGGATCCGATGGCACGCTTGGTCTGCGCGCGATCAAGGAAAAGGCGGGCGTCGCCCTCGTGCAGGACCCGACCACCGCCAAATTTGACAGCATGCCACGCAGCGCGATTGCGGCCGGGCTGGCGGATATCGTGGCCCCCGTGGATGAGCTGCCGGGGAGGATCATGGCGTACCTGCAACGCACTCCGCTCGTCGCCCGTCCGGAAGCTGCGGGGGAAGACAAGACGCAAAGCGCGTTGGAAAAGACGGTCACTCTCCTGCGCGCCCACACCGGCAATGACTTCACTTTTTATAAAAGGAACACGCTCTACCGTCGGATCGAGCGGCGCATGGGAATTCATCAGATCGCCAAGATGGCGGGTTATGTGCGCTACCTGCAGGAGACTTCTCAGGAGTTGGATCTGCTCTTCAAGGAGCTGTTGATCGGGGTGACGAATTTTTTCCGCGACCCTGCGGCGTGGGACCAGTTGCGCGACCAGGCCATCCCGGCCATGCTCGCCCGCCGTTCTTCCGGTCAGGCACTGCGGGCCTGGGTGCCGGGCTGTTCCACGGGCGAAGAAGCTTATTCCCTGGCCATCGTGCTGAAGGAGGCGGTCGAAGCGATCAGGCCCAAGGTGAAGTGCGCGGTGCAAATTTTCGCCACCGATCTCGATAAGGATGCGATCGAAAAGGCCCGGCAAGGGGTTTTCCCGGCCAACATCTCCACCGACGTTTCGGAGGTGCGGTTAAAGCGGTTTTTCATCAAGGAGGAACACGGCTATCGCGTGCGCAAAGAGATTCGCGAGATGGTGATTTTTGCGCCGCAAAATCTGATTATGGATCCGCCTTTTACCAAGCTGGACATTCTGAGCTGCCGGAACCTGCTGATTTACCTGACCCCGGAGGTGCAGAAAAAATTGATTCCGCTGTTTCACTACAGTCTTCTGCCCGGCGGCATTTTATTTCAAGGCAGTGCGGAAACGATTGGTGATTGCACGGCTCTTTTTGCCCCGCTGAGCGGCAAATCGCGACTCTTCCGGCGGACGGAATCCATGGCCCGATCCGAACAGATCGCCTTTCCCACGGCCTTTAGTTCCGATGCGGCCAGCAGTGTCGAGACGCATCCGACGATGACCAAGGCACCGGCCAGTCTCCAATCCCTCGCGGACCAGATGGTCCTGCAGAGTTACGCCCCGCCGGCCGTGCTCACGAATGAAGAGGGCGACATTTTTTATGTGAGTGGACGAACCGGCAAATACCTGGAACCGGCCGCCGGCAAGGCCAACTGGAACCTTTTTGCCATGGCCCGCGATGGACTGCGCTACGAACTGGCGGGCGCGTTCAAGGAAGCCCTGCGGAAAAAGGGCAGCGCCACACTTTTCGGCCTCATCGTTGGAACCAACGGAGGGACACAGCACGTGGATGTGGCCGTCCGACGCCTGGATGAACCCGGGCCGTTGCACGGGCTGCTGATGATCGTATTCACGGACGTGGCGGCTCCGGTGACGCAGTTAGCTGCGGGGCGGCCACTGAAGTTGCACGCTCGCAGCCCGCGGCTGAGGGAGCTCGAACAGGAACTCCTGCGGGTCCGCGGCGAGTCACGCGCCACTCACGAAGAGATGCAGACCTCGCAGGAGGAACTTCGGTCAGCCAACGAGGAGCTTCAATCCACGAACGAAGAATTGCAGTCCACCAATGAGGAACTCACCACTTCGAAGGAGGAGATGCAATCGATGAACGAGGAACTTCAGACTGTGAACGCGGAGCTGCAGGCCAAGGTGGATCAGCTGTCGCAGGCCAGCAACGACATGAAAAACCTCCTCGACAGCACGGATATTGCCACCCTCTTTTTGGACAAGGATCTGAACGTGCGCCGCTTCACTCCGCAGGCGACGAAGATCATCAAGCTCATTGCGAGCGATGCCGGCCGGCTCATCACCGACCTGGCTTCCGAGCTACGTTACCCGGAACTGGCTGACGATGCGCGCGACGTGTTGCGGAAACTAGTTGCCGTTGAGAAACCGATTGGCGCGCGTGACGGACGCTGGTTCACCGTGCGTATCATGCCCTACCGCACGATTGATGACCGGATTGACGGCGTCGTGATTACATTCGTGAATATCACCGTGTCGAAGACGCTGGAGGGGAAATTGCGGGACAAACATGCCGTGCTGGAAAGGCACGTCGCCGAACAAGACACCCAGTTGGAACGCAGGAAGCGAAACGCGAAAATAAGACTATGAATGCGCCTCATTATTTTGCCGCGCAAAGCGACCGCCGTGAACGGTGGAACCCGACCGGAGGTCGGGTTCCACCAAAATCTTGCAGCGCACTCCGCCATGCGGTGAACTGTTTCGCCCATCGCCGCTCATGAAACCTAAGCGCAACGTTTCGATCCCGGCCACTCCTCCGCGCAGCCACGCGGAAACCACGCGGCATGGGCGGTCGGAAAAACCGTGGGCCTCAGACCGATCGATCCCCGTATCCGCTGACACCCGGCGTCTGGTTCATGAATTGCAGGTTAACCACATTGAGCTCGAGATGCAAAATGAGGAACTCAAGCATGCCCGGGACGAAATGGAAGCGGGGCTGGAAAAATACAGCGAGCTCTACGATTTTGCGCCGGTCGGCTACCTGACCCTCGATCAAGGGGGAATCATCCGCGAAGCTAACCTCGCCGCCGCCAGTTTGCTGGGCATTCCCCGGGCACCGTTGTTGCAACGGCGCTTGGGTGCGTTTGTGGCACCGGCAGATCGACGGGCTTTTGATATTTTTCTGCTGCAGGTGTTTGAGAGCAGGGATCGCATGGAATGTGATGTGAGGCTTTTGGTGAAAGACCAATCCCCGGTGGATGTGCGGCTCAGGGCCACCCTATCGGAATCGGGGCAGGCGTGCTGGATGGCCGTCACGGATATCACCAAACACAAGCTGGCGGAAGAAGCCACGGCCCGGCTCGCGGCGATCGTGACCTCGTCGAGTGATGCCATCATCGGAAAAAATCTGGACAGCATTATCACCAGTTGGAATGTCGGGGCCGAAAGTCTTTTTGGATATTCCTCGGAAGAAATGGTGGGTGGCCCGATTTCGCGGTTGATCCCGGCGGACCGTCAGCACGAGGAAGCACGGATCATGGGTCGGATCAGAAGAGGGGAGAGCGTGGAGCATTTTGAGACCGTGCGTGTGGCCAAAAACGGCCGGTCGCTCCACATGGCGATCACGGTCTCACCCGTCAGGTCTGCGGATGGCAAAGTTACCGGGGCTTCGAAAGTGGCTCGCGATATCACCGAACAAAAATTAACGGCGAACAAGGTGCGCGTGTCGGAAATCCGCTACCGCCGGCTCTTTGAAGCGGCGCACGATGGGGTGCTTCTCCTTGATCCCATCACCTGTAAAATTACCGAAGCCAATCCCTTCATGACCAAGTTGCTGGGCTATGGCCGCAGCCAACTGGTCGGAAAAGAACTGTTTGAGATCGGTCTGCTTAAGGATGAAGCGGCCAGCCGGGAAATGTTTCGGAAACTCAAGCGGAGTCACGAAGTGCGCTATGAGGATTTGCCGCTCGAAAGTAAGGATGGGCGGCATCAGGAAGTGGAAGTGGTGGCGAACCTCTATCAGGAAAACGGCCACGCCGTCATTCAATGCAACATCCGCGATATCACCGCCCGCAAGCAAGCAGAGGCGGCGTTGCGGACGAGTGAAGAGCGTTATCGGAATCTTTTCAATTCGATCGATGAAGGATTTTGCGTGATCGAAATGATCTTCGGCAAAAATCGCAAACCCAGGGACTATCGCTTTTTGGAAGTGAACCCGGCCTTTGAGAAACAAACCGGCATCCATTGCGCCACAGGCAAACTTATCCGCACGATCGCCCCGAATCTTGAGGCGCATTGGCTGGAAACTTATGGCCGGGTCGCCCTGACCGGCAAACCGGTTCGCTTCACCAACGAGGCGAAAGATCTGGGGCGATGGTTCGATATCTACGCTTTCCGCATTGGTGGAGCAGGCAGCCGGAAAGTCGCCGTCCTCTTAAACAACGTCACCATTAAAAGACAGGTGGATGAATCGTTGCGCGTGGCCCGGGAGGGATTATCCCAGTACGCGGGACAGCTTGAAATTCGGGTGGACGAGCGTACCGCTGATCTGATCGCCGCGAATCAGCGGCTGCAGGCGTCGGTCGAATCAAATCTTAAGGGCAAGGAGGAATATCGGGCGCTCTACGTGGAGTCCGAGTTCACGCAAAAGAAACTGCGGCGCATGGCGCGCCAGATTCTGTCCGCCCAAGAGGATGAACGCCGTAAAATCAGCCGTGAATTACATGATGAAGTGGTTCAGACGCTCGTCGGCATTAATGTCGAATTGGCTGCGCTGTCCGCAGCGGCGTCACTCGGACCCCGGGCCCTGAAATCAAAAATTACCCGCACGCAGCGGCTCGTGGAAAAATCCGTGCTTGCCGTGCATCAATTCGCGCGGGAATTGCGCCCGGCGTTGCTGGACGATCTCGGGCTGATCCCGGCGCTGCACGCTTATCTTAAAAATGTGGCGGTGCGGGAAAAACTAAAGATTCGCCTGACTGCTTTTGCCCGCATCGAGGAGATGGAAAACGCCAGACGCACCGTGTTTTATCGCGTGGCGCAGGAGGCGCTGACCAATGTGATCCGTCATGCCCGCGCCACCGAGGTCACCGTGAGCCTCAGTCATCTTGCCGGGGTCGCCCGCATGGAAGTGCATGATAATGGCAAGTCGTTCGAAGTGCCCAAAATGTTATCCGCCAAAACCAATCCGCGCCTCGGTCTGCTGGGCATGCGGGAGCGCATCGAGATGGTGGGCGGCACACTAACCATCGACTCTTCACCCGGCAAAGGCACCACGGTGCGCGCCGAAATACCGCTTACCTTGGAGAAAATAAAAAAATGAATTCCTCAAAAAAAATCACCCTCATGCTCGCCGAAGATCACGCCATTGTGCGGCAGGGCCTTTCCGCGCTGCTGAATGCGGCGGGAATTTTTGCCATGGTCGGCCAGGCGCAGACCGGGCGCGAAGCAGTCGAGATGGCGCAAAAACTCCGCCCGGAGGTCATCTTGATGGACATCGCCATGCCGGTGCTCAACGGCCTCGAAGCGACCCGCCAGATCTTGGCCGCGAATCCTGCGGCTAAGGTGATTATTCTCTCCGCGCACAGCGATGATGAGTACGTCGAGCGTGCGATTTCATTCGGAGCGGCGGGCTTTTTGGAGAAGCAGACGTCGGCGGAAATCCTGACCAAGGCGATTCAGGAAGTGGCCAAAGGGAAAACCTTCTTCAGCCCGGCCATCGCCAAGCGCATGCTCGATGGAAAAAATCGTTCACGCGACCGCGACGGTCTGGCCAAAGCGGCGAGCGTGGCTCTCACGTCGCGCGAGATGGAGGTGTTGCAACTCGTCGCGGAAGGTCAGGCGAACAAGCAGGTCGCGGCGACTTTGGATATCAGTATCAAGACGGTCGAGAAGCACCGGCAGCATGTGATGGACAAGTTGAATATTCACGAGACCGCCGGTTTGACGCGGTACGCCATCGCGCAAGGCATCATCGAGAGCCGGGTACAGGTGACGATTATCTGAGCGCGGGAGCTGGGGGTTGAGAGCACGACTAGTGTATTACTCTGTTCTGTTTGGTGTGGGCACCCCGCCCACATCATATCAATTCAATTTTGCTTGTCTGTACGAGGTGGAGCGCGCTGACCCCAGCGCGCTTCAGGATGCGCGCAACGAAAGCCGGTGGGGGCAACCGGCTCCACCACGGACATAAGTGCCCCCGGCTACAGTTGAATTGTAACCGTTCTGCTCTACTTCTTCACCGGTAGCGCTGGCCGGAGTGCGAGTTCTTTTTCGGTCTTCTCCAGCTTCCCCAGTAACTCCACGATGAGCGACTTCGACTCGGTTAACTTTGCCTGAAGTTCCGTCAAATCAGTTTTCGCTTTCACCAATTGAGCCTGCGCGACTGTCGTCTGAGCTTTGGCGACTTCGACTTCGCCCTGGGCCTTGAGCGACGCCACCTTGGCTTCTTCTCGTTGAGTTTGAAATTCAGTGGATAGCGCTCGGGCTTTTTCCAAGCTTCCTTGGAGATCAGTGGCGTTTGTTTTAGCTTTTTCGGCCTCGGCTAGAAGTTGAGTGGATGCCGCCTTCGCTTCATCCAGTTGCGCTTGAAGGCGGGTTGAGTCGATTTTTGCGTCGTCAATTTGCGTCTGCAATTGAATCGCGCCGGTTTGGATTTGCGCAGATCGATTTTGATTCTGAATGATCGTTCGCGCACGAGCGGCGGACTGATTCCAGAAGACGAATACCAAGATGAGCAAGACGGCGGATAGCACGCCAAAGGTGATGGTTAGCGGAGAGATTTTTTCGGGCCCGCGTGATACTGATTCCGGATTGTCGGAGTCGTCGTCGGTTGGCGCCGGTTTGGAAGGACGGGTCGCTGCTGCTGGAGCGGGCGGGGTTACTGGAGAGGCGGAGGCCGCGGGCGTCGCTTTGGCGCTGGCGGCGGAGGGTTGGGTGGGGAAGGGGAGAGGAGCGTCAGGCATGGTGCGCTAAATCTACACTCCCCGGCGGCGCGCTGATATGGGGTGTTTGTCCCACGCGGTGGGATGCGACGAAAGCAAGAACCCAACCATTTGCCTCGCGAAGGATTCGAAGGGAGCGAAGGTTCGGAAACAAGGTGAAATCGGTGGTCAGGAAAAGAAGGCCTTCCCCTCAGCACTTCCTCATTTCTAAAAAACAACCTGAATTAAGGTGAGATTGGAGCGGCTCTTGAAGCGCCTGTGGGGTGGCCATTGTCTGCTTCAGCCCACTTTAGTCCGGACCTTCGCTCCCTTCGAATCCTTCGCGTGACATTTCAGTAAATCACTCCTCCGCGCTCTCCGCGTCCTCCGCGTTAAATTCCGGATCGCCCGCCGCCAATCGCCAGAGACAAGTTCAGCTTGGCCGCGACGCGGGTCACG
>JANYFP010000576.1 GCA_025362555.1 Verrucomicrobiota bacterium | reverse complement strand
GGGATGAAACCCTCAGATGTGATGAGCATGCCGATTATCCCTTCGAATCCGAATCCGCGATTTGATGCGATTATGACGGGCACTCAAACAATGGGCACGGCGACACTTCAAGTTGGGGGTGGCGTAGCGCTAATCCCAACGGGCGAGGTTAGTTTTGGGGTCGGCACAGTAGGCGGCGTCGTTCTGATTACCGACGGAATTCCGAAAATTGGGTTGGGCTTCGCTCTATTTATGGCCGGAGTTACAGGAAATTTGCCCAAGGACCCGATCCCCCAATCGATCGGGGAGATGATTACTGACGCTTCTGGGAGTAAACTTGCTGGTGACTTATACGAGTTGGGCGTGACAGTGTCTGGTTCGGCGAGCGACCTGAAGAGTTTGGCCAACCTCGAAGGAATAAAGGACCTTGTAACGAAAGCGAAGGCAGGGGACCTGAATGCAATGAAGGAGCTTAAAGATAAATTTGACGCTGCAAAAGAGACGACCGAAGGTCTCGATAAAATCGGGGAAGATTTAAAGCAAAAGGAAAAAACATGCGGCAAATAAACATAGGAGACCTCTACGACATTTTTATCGGTGTGGTGTTGATATGGGGAGGGACATTCTTGTTTTTGCTACTCAAGGGTTATTTGCCGCGTCATCCGAGTCCGGAAAAATCTAAAGCGGCTGAGGCATGGCGGAAAAACTATGGAACGGTGGCACACGTTATCTGGCCATTGCTTATCGCTATCGGAATCTATACCATCATCAGCCATTTACTTAAAAAGTAAGTGTTTCCCATTGAATTGTTGCCAATCCCCAGCGGCACACGACGCGCCAGCAATAGCCGTCACGCCGTCTGCATCCTCCGGCGCTTCTTTCCAGTCGCTCCGTCCGGTGGAGAGCAGCCCCACCGGCTTCGGCGCGTGGGGCGCGACGGATCGCGCCCCGGTCCGCTCGTTGGCCCTCGCTCTCGCGTCCGGCGTAGAGAGCCCGGTGGGGACCCCGCTCCGTCCTTGGGCTGCCGCGAACACCTCAGCCGCCGCCGCTGACGGCAGCGGGTCGGTGTCGCGCTCCGCTACGCTCCGGCCCTCGGTTACGTTCCCGCTGGTCACTTCAGAGGGGCCGCACGGCCCCTCACTCTGCGACACCGCGGGCTCGCCCTTGAGGTGTCAGGGCGACAATCCCCCGCGGATACAATCCTGCGGGCCGCTCCGCTTCACTCCTTCCGGTCGTGTGCTCCGCTCGGTCGCCGGTTCCGGCGTTGCGCGCTCCGCTAAAATCCGCGCGCTGTTCAGAACCGGACCGAGCCCAGAAAAAATTACGTAGGCCGGATGGTTGCGGGAGCGTGTGATTGAGTGGCGACGCAATATGTCGAACGACAAAATGGCGTCGTTAGAAACGCTCCGACCGGCTCCGATGGCATCGGAGCAAATTGCAGTTCATCGGAGTCCGTTTGATGCTCCGGGCCGAACGGCCTCGAACACCCTCGAATCCGCTCCGATAATACTCCGATCCGCTCCGACGGGCTCGAACGTCCGCCTGTCATGGCCAGTGATGGTTTTGGCTTCCGCCAGTCGGGCGCGCCCCGCCGCTAAAATGCCGCCCGGCAGGGCCAGGCAGCGGGAGGCAACGGGGAGGCCGGGGACCCCGAGGCCGGAGGCTGCCGCAGCCGGAGCGCCCAAGACGGCATTATGGGCACGTATGTGAAGCAGCCCGTGTTTTTTCAACTCCTTGTTACCGATTTAATTGTGATCGTAAATTTTGCCAAATTGGTATCGTAGGCTTTTTTGAGGTCTAGCCGGACTGGCATCGTATTTTGTCACCAAATTGCCGTGCTCTAGTCGTATGATACGATGGGGTTGGCCGGTTGGTGTTGAACAGGGACATCCGCTTACGATGCGAGCGTGGATTTTCCGCTCGGCCGATTTCTCATCGTAAGCATTCTGACCGATGCGGTCGTAAGGATTTGAACCGGACTGCGATCGTAAGGGCCGTTTTGATCCGCAATCTTACGATGGGATCGCGGTTTTTCTACTCAGCCGATTTCCTGTC
>JANYFP010000523.1 GCA_025362555.1 Verrucomicrobiota bacterium | reverse complement strand
CTATCGCTACGGAAAATTATCAGGTGAGCGCGACTGTTCAGTGACGATTTGAAATCCGAATTTCGGGGACGGGCGATAAGACGACACCAACTGCTCACCTCATCACATGTCAGATAACAGCAAGCTCTACGTGGGGAATCTTCCCTTCGCCAGCACCGCCCAGGATCTCGAAGCCTTGTTTGGCCAGGTTGGCACCGTCAGTGTCGTTGAAATCATCTTCGACAAATTCACCGGTCGTTCCCGCGGTTTCGCCTTCATCACGATGGCAAACGGAGATGAGGCCCAACAATGCGTTGAGAAGTTCCACGGCCATGAAATCGAAGGCCGGGCCCTTTCAGTCAACATTGCCCGTCCCCGTGAAGAACGCGCCCCCGGTTCATTCGGCGGTGGCGGCGGTGAACGTCGCGGCTTCGGCGGCGGTGGTGGCGGTGGTGGACGCGGCGGTCGCGGTGGTGGTGGTGGCTTCCGCGGTGGCGGCGGTGGTGGACGCGGCGGTCGTGATGGTGGTGATCGTGGCGGTGGCGGCTACCGTGGTGGTCGCGACGGTGGTGATCGCGGCAGCGGCGGTTACGGCCGCGAGTAATCGCTCCTCAATTCAATTGTTTTCAAAGGCTGGACTCTGCGTCCGGCCTTTTTTATTGGCCCCGTGCGAGCAAAGCTGCTCTCACGGGAAAACCAAATCGTCAGCGCGCCACAAAACGTTTCTCCCATTCCGGCCGCGCCAGCGGCGTCGGCCGATAGTCACCGAAGAGTGCGTAGCGAGTACGCGCGACAAGTTTGTAGAACGGATCGCGCAACCCCATCGGCAACACGCGAAGCCATGCCACGATGCGCCAGATTCCGCCCACCACCGCACACGCCGAAAGCGCACCGTCCGTGCGCAACCGATAATCTTTCAGCACCGGGTTCTCCCAATCCGGCACAAAGACAAGACTGTCAAAATCCTTCAGTGGCAGTCCCTGCACTCGCAAGTAAGCCTGCGCCGGAGCGCTCTGCAGCGGCGCGTAATTCAATCGCCCCGCGCGATCCGCCCGCAGCAACACCCGCACCAGCCGGTTGCACAAACCGCATTCCCCATCGTAGAGCAAAACAGGACGGGGCATCAGAATTTCACCTCTAAAGCATGATCGCGAGCGCCACGCTGAAATAAATAATCAAGCCGGTGACATCGACCAGCGTAGCGACAAAGGGCGCGCTCGAAGTCGCCGGATCGAATCCAAGTTTTTTTAATATGAGCGGCAACATCGAGCCCATCAACGAACCCCACAGCACAATCCCCACCAACGCCACCCCGACGGTCGTCGCCACCAACAGGGGTTGCGGGTCGTAAATGTGGGAAAACCGCGACCAGATGATGATCCGCAAAAATCCGATAACACCCAGAATCAAGCCAAGCATCAGTCCGGCCGCAAGTTCGCGGCGCATGATTCGCCACCAATCCCGCAGCCGGAATTCACCCAGCGCCAGCGCCCGAATCACCAAAGTCGCCGCTTGCGAACCTGCGTTACCACCCGAACTGATCACGAGCGGAATAAAGAGTGAAAGCACGATGGCTTTGGCCAGCTCATCCTCAAAATAACTCATCGCCGTCGCAGTCAACATCTCGCCGAGAAACAACACGACCAACCAACTGGCTCGCTTCTTCACCATCTTCGTCAGCGCGATGGTCGTGTAGGGTTCATCGAGCGCCTCGCTACCGCCGAGTTTCTGGATGTCTTCGGTCGCCTCTTCCGATGCCACGTCGAGCATGTCATCCGCCGTCACAATGCCGATGAGTTTATTCTCCGCACTCGTTACCGGCAGTGCCACGCGATCATATTTACGGAAAACCAGCAGGGCTTTTTCCCGGTCATCCGTCGGGGCCAGGGTCGCAAAATTTCCATCCATCAAGGCACTGACCTGGGCTTCAGGCGCAGAGAGCAAGAAGCGCCGCACTCGAATGTCGTCGAGCAGATGGCCCTCCTCGTCGATGACATAAATCATGCTCAAGGTCTCGCGGTCGTAACCGTGCTCCCGAATATAATCGAGTGACTCGCGCACCGTCCACTCGGGATGCACCGCCACAAAATCGAGCGTCATCATCCGGCCCACACTGTGCTCGGGATAGGCCAGCAGATCCTGGGTGATTTTACGCTCCTCGGGCGTGAGCAGACAAATGAGCTGCATTGCCAAATCCAACGGCAGCGCGTTGAGAAAGGTAGTGCGGTCGTCCGAGGGAAGTTCGTTCAACAATGCCGCCGCCTGAGGCTGAGTCAGGGTCTTGAGCAGCTTGTGTTTCGCATCGTGCTCCAGGTAGGAAAACACCGCCGCCGCCAGCTCCTTGGAACAACCCCGAAACAGCACAGCCAATTCCTCAATCGGCAATTCCGACAGGATCGGCGCAACATCGGACGGCAGCCAGGGAGCCAGCTTCGTCTTCAACGCCACGAACTCCTTATTCGCGATCAGGCGGGAAATTTCCGTTTTAAACTTGGTGTCCATGGCGGGCATGCCCGATAAAATACGAGAGACTTCGGGGCCATGGCAACTCCGCCCGCGCGTTCGGGTCAAAAAAATTCCCGTCCTCCGCACCACGCAATTAAGCCGTCGAAAATCCCCGCTTGCGTTTTGGAAACTAAAGATACGTTTAGAGTTTCCTTCGTCTGCCATGCCCGCCGCCCGCCGTACCGCTCCACCCCAAGACGCACCGGAATCTAATCCCGCCCGGCACCGCATTTTGGCAGCTGCGACCCGCCATCTCTTCAGTTATGGCTACAATGCGCTGACAATGGACGAGCTCGCCCATGAGCTCGGCATGAGCAAGAAAACCCTCTACCTCCATTTTTCCGGGAAGGACGCCATCGTCGGTACCATCATCGATGAAATTGGTCGGATGATCCGACAGGAACTGGACGCCGTCCTCAGCCAGGAGAAACTTTCCTTTGCGCAAAAACTGCGGGCCGTCGTCGACGTGGTGATACCCCGACTCGCGCTGACCAGTCCGGGGTTGCTGCGTGAGTTTCAACGTTACGCCCCGAAAATCCACAGGAAGCTCGATGAATTGCGCCAGAAAATAATCCCCGCTATTTTTGGCCGGCTCTTTCGGGCGGGCATCGCCGAAG